>JAJZII010000074.1 GCA_021810685.1 Microcaldota archaeon | reverse complement strand
TGACGCCTGGCTATAGCCAGGCGTCAACCCTCCTGACAAGGTATTTATATCATGAAACTCATAATATACACTGGATATATTGGAAGAATGGCGGTTGGATGATAGCGGTTCTCTTGAGCTTCAACGTAATACTGCCGCTAGTGCCTGTCATCGTCATAGCTGTACTAATACTCGCTGCCGCGGGGCTGACCCGCGGTTCGGATGTCTTCGCCCTTCTGGGTATAGGTGCACTAATAGGCTTGGGGGGCGGCCGCAGCGCCCACGGTTCCCACGGCCTGGGAAAGGTCAAGTACGCCGGCAACGCGGTCTCGAGGGGCAGGGCCGCGGGCAAGGCTTCTGGCCTATTCAAGCCGAAAGGTCTCACGAAGGCCGGCCGCAAAGCCAAGTCCGCCGCCAAGTCTGCCGCCATATCCGGAACGCTTAAGAAGGGAGCTGGCGGCAAGGTTGCAACAGGTGCCATGCGCCGTTATATCGACAGTCAGCAGTCCAAAGGGATGAAGTTCGCGGTGGCTGGAGGCAGCCTCGCCGCAGTGACAAGGGGTGCAGCCGGCCGCAGGAACCTGGCCGGTCAGATAGTACGGCCTACCTTCTCTGAGAGAAGAACCGCAAAGAAAGCAGTCAAGGCCGAGCAGAAGCAGGCCGACGCCCAGAAACTCACAAAGCCGGAGCGCAAAGTCGCTTGGAACAACAGGGCTATTGAGATGGCGCAGGAGCGCGCCAGGACGTCTGGGCTTACAAAGAGAGAGTACAGGCTGCGCAACAGCGCGCTGTCCAAAGCCAGCGCAGAGGAAGCCACGGTCTACAAGGACCTGATGAAGCAGATAAGGAAAGGCGTTGCGGCTGGTACGACTTCAAAGGGCGAATACAGTCAGTTCATGCGTGACATCAAAAAGGAGGGATCGGACGCCAGGAAGAATGGATTGGGGGCCACCTCACGGCAATCTCAGAAGGAGAACATGATACAGAAGGAGCTGAAAGCGTCCGACGCTGAAGTAAGGAGGAAGCGCCAATCCTACTTCTACAACGAAGACGGCACGGCAAAGACCCGCAAGGAGTACACCGAAGGGCTAAAGAAGGCCAGGCAGCAGGCGCGCGACGACGGCACAGGCTTCGGCGCCCGTTTCAGGGCCGGGTTCGGCGTATACTCTCAGGGAGTTTTTGAGCGCTCTGTCTGGGGAAAGAGGAAGCTCAGGAAGGACCGCGAGCAGCGCGAGAATGAGATAAGGGAAAGGCATGAGCCTGAACCCCTTAGGGCGTCCTCCAATCTGGCAAAAGCCGAGGAAGCCAAAAAAGAAGAGAGCGCCCAAAAATGGAGGAGGTATGGGCAACGCAAGTCGTCCGGCCAGCAATCCCAGGCAGAGCAACCCCAGCCCAAGCCGCCAAATAAAAAAGGGAAGCAGAAGAAATACAGGCCTGAGTGGAAGCCAGAGTGGAAGCAAAGCAACCAGGAAGACAAGAAGTGAGGCACCCATTTAAACGATGCTCTTCAGTATCGCTCCGGCAAGCGTCTTTCCGGCAGCTGATTCCGGCATGATTATCTTGTAGGTGCCGGCCCTGCCGAGCTTCGGCATATTCTCCTGCCTTGCCAGTCTGGATATGACCTTGACGCCGCTGCTCTCGGCCTTCGCCGATATGGCGATGAGCGTGTTCTCTATGTCGTCCTCGCTGCACGCAACGACGTACTTCGCCCTCGCCACGCCCGCGTTTTCCATCACCTCTGCAGCGCTAGGGCTGCCGGCTATGGCAATCACGCCCTCCGCCTGCAGCTTAGAAGCCTCGTTTATGCTCTTCGCCACGACGACGAACTTCAGGCCCGAGGCGCGCATGCCCTCTATCATCGAACGGGCGAAGCCGTTGTATGGTGCTAGTACGACGTGGCCCTCCATGCCTCTTATGCGCCTTCTCACCTGTCTTTCGTGGACGTTCACCCTCTTCATCATCTCAAAGAACATCGAGGCGAGCCAGACTGTTATGAGCGCGAAGACGAAAACATCCGTCAGGTCGGCCGCTACCAGCAGCGCGTTGTCAGCGATGCTTATCGGCAGCGTAAAATAGATGATGTTCAGCGACGCGAGCATGTTCCACACAATCGCGCTTGCCGGATTTATGCCGGCAGCGAGCGTCATCAGCAGCGCCGCTCCAAAGAGCGCGGAAGCCAAAAGGCCTATTATCATCAGGCTCCTGTCAGCCATGGCCAACCCTCTCAATCAACTTGTTGCCGAGCTCCAGGCCTGTGAGCACCTCCGGCACAAAGCAGAGCGAGGCGCCGGCCCTGTGCATCTTCGATACGGCCTGATCCTCCCTGGCGCGCGATAATATCTTCAACGCGCCGTTCGCGTGGTGTGCAGTGACTATGCCAAGCATGTTGTCGAAGTCGCTCTCCGTGGTGAAAATCATCGCCCTGGCGCGGCCTACGGCGGATTCCCTGAGCGTGGCGTCGCTCGTGAAGTCGCCGTTGACCACGTTGTAGCCCCTTTCCATCAGCATCTCGCTTTTGGTCTTGTCCTTCTCTATTACTATAAACGGCATCGACCGCGCTGACATGCGCTGGCAGAGCTCCTCGGCCAGCATGTTATAGCCGCATACTATTACGCTTCCGCGGAGCTTCCTTATGCGCATCGATATCAGGCGTGCGCGTATGTTGACGTTGGTGATGAGCTCCACGACTCCTGCTATCAGGAAGCCCAGCACGGCAATCTTTATCACGCCGTCCAGCATGAGCAACGGAAACAGAACGTCGAAGCCGCTGCTGAACAGCGGTGCACTCGCAAGCACGCCGGAGTTTGCATCTATACCTACGGCATCGAACAGTGCGGAGAGCGTGAAGTACGCAGACGAGTAAGCATTTCCAGAAATTCTGTCGACTGCAATGGTTGTGGCTGCAGCCGCCGTGGCAAGCATAATTATGAGCCCCACTACGTACGTCAGCGGTATGCCTTCAAGCCTTCCCGAAATCTCAAGGGCCAAGGTCGCACCTGTCCAACACTCTCTCTATCTGGTGAGCTCGCCGAGTATCTCGTCGCTGGCGCTCTTCTGCGGCATCGCAATGTAATCCGCGCCTGCCTCGACCATCTTCTCGCGCACAAGAGGGTCGTTCGCCCTCGTGGCAATGAATAGGTCCTTGTTCAGGTCCCTGGCGGTGAGCACCGCAAAGAGGTTCTTCGCGTCGTTGTCCATGACTATCGCGACCGCTTTCGCGGTCGTTATCGAGGCCATGCGCAGCGAGCGCGACGTCGTCGCGTCGCCGATCACTATCTTGTAGCCGAGCTCCTCGACGCGCTACACCACCTGCGGAGCTATCTC
>JAJZII010000073.1 GCA_021810685.1 Microcaldota archaeon | reverse complement strand
GTGCTCAAGGCGAGTGGCCACGTGGCGACGTTCACCGATCCAATAGCGTCATGCGTTAAGTGCGGAACGGCGTACCGCATAGACAAGCTCCTCGAGGAGTTCTACGAGAAGATGAAGGACACCGCTAGCCTAAACGCGGTGAAGAAGCTATCGATAGAGGAGATGGAAGACAGGATAGACGAGAACGAGATAGCATGCGAGAAGTGCGGTGGCAGGCTAACCAAGGTGGAGCGCTTCAACCTGATGTTCAGGACAAACATCGGCCAGAAGGGCGAGACCGCGTATCTGCGCCCGGAAACAGCACAAGGCGTCTTCCTGGACTTCAAGGACATATTCCGCTCGTACGGGCTAAAGCTTCCGTCACCGATATGCCAGGTCGGCAAGGCTTACAGGAATGAGATATCGCCCAGGCAGAGGCTGGTGCGAATGCGCGAGTTCACTCAGATGGAGACGGAGCTATTCTTCGATCCCGAAAAGGATCAGTCGGAGCTAAACCGCACGCGCATGGATGACATACTCGACACAACGGTCAGGTTTGTGGAGGCAGGTCAGGAGATCGTGCTGGAGCAGAGCCTCCGTGACCTTGTCAGGAGCGGACTGGTGCCAAACAATTACTTCGCCATGATGCTTCACCTTGAGAAGAGGCTGCTCGCCCACTTGGGCATAAGCGATGAGAAGTATAGGTTCAGGCAGCTTGAGAAGGAGGAGCTTCCCCACTACTCAAAGGGTAACGTGGACCTTGAGATCTCTACCGAGTACGGCTACATAGAGGTTGCAGGAAACGCGTACCGCGGGGATTACGACCTCTCGGCTCATGCCAAGCTGTCCGGCAGCGACATGAGCGTCGTGAATGACGGGAAGAAGGTCGTGCCGCACGTCATAGAGGCAAGTATAGGCCTGGACCGCATGCTGCTCGCGATGCTATCCAACGCCATAACCGACGACCAGCGCGGGTGGCCGTGGCTCAACCTGCCGAGGCAGGTGGCGCCTTACGCGTACGCCATATTCCCGCTGCAAAAAGACACGAAGATACTCGAAACCGCATTCTCCCTCTACCAGCGCATGGTGGATTCCGGGGTGCAGTGCTACTACTCCGAATCCGGAAGCATAGGGAAGAGGTACGCCAAGGCAGACGAGATGGGCGTGATGCACTGCGTCACCATAGACTTCCAGAGCATTGAGGATGGCACAGCAACGATAAGGGACAGGAACACTACAAAGCAGGAAAGAAAGCCCATCGGTGAGATAAAGTGATTCGCGTAGCGGATTTCGATCTGCAGCTCACCGTGATGAGCGGGCAGCCGCTCGCGTTCCACTCGGACTGCTCCTTCGGTAATGTTCAGAACACGGTATCGTACGTCACATCTAGCGGCGTCATAAGCGTTAAGCAAACCGGAACTAGCCTGTCCGGCGCGCTCGAATACTCGTACGGCGGCGAATACACGGACGGGTCGGCCCGCGCAGAAATAATCCGGCGCTTTGGCCTTGACCATGACCTACCCTCAATCTATTCTCGGATCGGCACGGACGACCTGATGAAGGAGGCGGTATCGCAACTCCACGGCCTGCGCATAACGCGCAATGACCCTTGGGAAACGCTGCTGTGCTTCATTGTCTCACAGTTCAATAACATAAAGAGGATACGCAACACCACACGCATGTTCATATCGCGATTCGGAGAAGGCATCGACACCACCAGCGGAAAGCGTTTTCCTGGGCCAGAGCGGTTCGCGAACGCGAGCCTGAGCTCCATACGCGCGTGCGGAACCGGTTTTCGCGACGTTTACATCAAGAAAGCCGCGAAGGCATGCAGCATGGATTTCGATCTATCGGAGCTCGGATCGTATCCATACGCAGAGGCCAAGGCCATGCTAATGGGGCTGCCCGGGGTGGGAGACAAGGTTGCCGATTGCGTCCTTCTATTTGGCTATGGGAAGCTTGAGGCATTTCCAATAGACACATGGGTTAAAAAGACGGTTGAGTCATTGTACTTCAAGGGCAGCAATATGCCCATAAGGAAGATACACGAATTCGCCTACGAGCAATGGGGAGATATGCGCGGCTACGCGCAGCAGTACCTGTTCTGGCACGGACGCGAATCGGGATTCGGAGGAAGATTGGATGCTTGAGGACAAGGATAGGATCGAAAAGAGGATACTTGAGCTGGAATCCAGCATGGATGCGGTGATGCAGCAGTCGCGCACTATAATACGCACTGCCGCAAAGCTCATAACCGCGATGCACGCGAAACGCATGGACGAGGCATGCGAAGGCCTGCAGAAGCTGAAGTCTGCAAACGCGAATCTGAAGAAATCCGAACGCGGCTTCGAGCACTACTCGCTTCAGGCACACCAGGAATACTCTGAGGCCGAGATATTATACCGGATACTAACCACCGGAAAGGTACCATCTGCAAGCCAGGTCGGGGAGGACGAGATCGCGTATCTGCTCGGTCTCATGGACGTGGTTGGGGAACTGAAGCGCGAAGCATTCGACTCGATGCGTGACAAGGACGTAAAGAAGGCAGAGCTGTATTACGGCATAATGCTTGACATATACGATTCCACGATATCATTCAGGTCGTCATCGGCCGTCCTTCCCGACTTCCGCAGAAAGCAGGACGTCGCGCGCATACAGATAGAGAGCACCATCGGGGAGCTCGTAAGGAGAGACATCAAATGACGCTATGCTGCGTCATGATGTCTTTCAAGAACAGCAAGACATTTAAATATCTACTCTCTATTACTTCAATAAAAGACTGTGATAAAATGAACAATATTGCGAGAGCAGGTAAGAAGTTTAGGCTTCAGAGTGCCATGGAGTATCTGATGACCTATGGTTGGGCAATTCTGATTATTGCCGTAGTGCTTGGAGTTCTTTACTCGTTGGGAATCTTCAACGGTAACACCGCGCTCGGCACGTCATGTATATCTATACCTGGCTATCTCTGCCAGAACCCGTCGATGACGAGCGCTGGCCTGCTGTCGTTCACGTTCGGACAGAACACAAACACAAATGCGTACAACGTTGGATTCGCGTGCGCCGCGGTCGCCTCGAGCACCGGCATGCCTAACACAGGCGCAACGAACCCTTGGATGTTCCCTTCATCAACGAGCGGTGCAGTATCTGGAACGATACCGGCCAACACGTACACCGCGCTTCCTGGCGGCCAGCTTACAATAACTGGGCTGCAGTGCTATGGCAGCACTGGCTCGGCGTTCAACCCTGGCGCGATAGGCGCCACGTACACCGGAAAGATCTGGCTCAACTACACGTCAACATCGGGAACCCCTAGCAGTAACT
>JAJZII010000072.1 GCA_021810685.1 Microcaldota archaeon | reverse complement strand
AACTCGAGTCGCAGGTCGCAGACCTGCGCAGGCAGATAGACAGGTTCGCGTCGATGGCCGCGGCCCTGGAGTCCAGGCGCGTCATGCTGTCTAACCTGAACAGGTTCAAAGCCGCGCTGACCGACACCGGCGGCGCCCTCAGGGACCGGTTGGTATCGTCGATAAACGGGCTCATGCAGAGCGTATGGCCAGAGCTGTACCCGTACGCAGATTACGGCAGCATAAGGCTCACTGCGAACAGCGAGGACTACCTGCTAGAGGCCAGCATCGGCACCGCCGACGAGTGGCTGCCGATCGACGCTATAGCCAGCGGCGGCGAGCGCAGCGTCGCGTGCTTAGCAATGCGCATAGCCATGGCCATGGTCCTGGTCCCGAATCTCAAGTGGCTCATACTCGACGAGCCCACGCACAATCTGGACCAGAACGGCATAGCGAAGCTGATAAGCGTCTTCGGCGAGACTCTGCCGGGCGTGGTCGAGCAGATATTCGTGATAACCCACGACGAGAGCCTGAAGCAGATAAGCTCAGCTAAGGTGTACACGCTGGACAGGGACAAGGCCGCGAACGGGCCAACCGAGGCCTACGAGCTCTAGATCACGTTCCTGTAAAACATCGAGAAGAACAGAGCGATAATGACCATGAAGACGACGTTATCAAGGCCTATCTGCGTGAAGTAGACCATCAGCACGAAGATTAGCGCCATCATGAACACATAGAGCGGGGCGTTCCAGGCGAGCACCTTGCTCCCGTCCAGCGGCGGTATCGGCAGCATGTTGAAGAACGCCAGAAGTATGCTTATGAAGAGCGTGAAGCTTATCGCGAAGTACGCGTACGATTGCACGGGCGGGTTCGTGAAGAACGCCGTGCCGAACATCGCGACCCCGATGGCTAGGCTGCCACCGAAGACCACGAAGTTGGTCAGCGGCCCGGCCAGCGACACTATGCCGTTCTGTCTGCGCGTGAAATTGCTGGCGTATATGTACGTCGCGCCAACTATGCCGAGCAGGAAACCTAACGCGCCTGTCAGAAGGGTTATGATCAGGCCGTTGTACGAGGTCCTGAATCCTGCTATGGCTCCGAAGTGCTGTGCTACGAACTTGTGCATCAACTCATGCAGCACGAACGACAGCGTCACGCCCACCGCGACCACAGGTAGCAGGAGCGGGAGCAGGCCGAAGTTAGAGCGCAAGTGGAACACGCCGCCTATAAGCGTAAGCGAGAACGCCAGTATAAGCACAACATCGGCTATGATTATGTCCTTGAGCTCCTCAGCCGTGTCTGTGTTATCCCTAATTCCCATGGCAGAGTATCCGCAGCAGCAAATAAAAAATAGGCGCCTAATTGCGTGCAGGTCGTGGTTGCAAAGTGTTTAAAGATTTTCACGCCAGTATATGCAGCGTAGCTCCATCGTCTAGTGGTCAAGGACGGCGGCCTCTGGAGCCGTAAACTCCAGTTCGAATCTGGATGGAGCTATAATCCTTAACAGTCATCGAAACGTTCCGATAATTCCATAACGTGGGTTCCAGCCAATTTTAGCTAGTTTGTAAGCTAGTAAGCAAGCGCTCTGACACAGCAGATGATTTGCTCCCACCCCTTTCTGAACCTGGTTGTCCTCATGGCCCTATTTTCCTGCTTCGAACCTGGCTCACTACACGTTTTCGACGATGTGCATAACTTTAGGTAGTATATTGCTTGGTGTTTCTTCTGCAACCTCCTCTCTACCAAACTTTACATTAGATATGCTGTGAAGACTATGCTAGCGTAAGCATCCAATAGGCACGGTTTTTACTGATAACGCTTTTGATCCATTGCGAATAAGTTGGGTGAGAGCAAAACCTCAAATATATCCTCGTGCTAATGCACAATTAAGACATGATATGCTGAAGTCGGCCAAAAACTTCGGTAAAACGGAAGTAAGACGGTGTGGTTATGGCGTTGCGGGAATCGCAAATGCGCGGTAAGCAGAGTCGTTCCAAGGCCCAGTCTGTGACAGAGTTCTTCATGACCTACGGCTGGGCCATAATGATAGTGGCGATAATACTTGCGGCTCTCTGGGCCCTCGGTATATTCAACCACGGTTTCGGCGCAAGCACCTGCATACCTATACCAGGGTTCACCTGCAAGAACCCGGTTTACGGCGCCAACACGATAACGTTCGACCTCGGCCAGAACACCGGTCACGACTACTACGGCAACTGGGTCTTCGTGGCCTCGCAGGGCGAGGCTCTTACTACGAATGGTATACCGATAAACTTTAGCATAGATGGGCAGCCATTCAATGCACCGCTCTACGCTGCCCAGATAGGCTCGGGGCCAGACCATGTGTTGATACCTGGTCAGATAACAAACGTCACTTTTTCATACTTCCCACAAGGCGAGATACTGCCTGGAACTCCAGCAGGAACGAACTTCGCCGGCTACGTGTGGCTCGGCTACTGCACGTCGCTGCCCTGCCAGCAGCCGACGGCCTTCGAGAAGATCGCTACGATGACGCTCGTCTCTGTCGGCGGCGGTGCTTACCAGAACACAGTCACATCGACAATCTCCGGTACCAGCCCTCCATCCACAACCACTACGACCACATCGTCTACAACTACGCTACTACCTGTGGGCGAGGTCTCGTGCAGCAGCGCCCCGTACCAGTGGATCTGCCAGGGTACTTCGCCATCATGCGGCACGAGTACCCCGTCAAATACGTGCCCATGCTCGTCAGGCACGCTCGTGAGCGGCAGTTGCGCTTCGACCACTACGACCCTGCCTACGACCACAACTACGACAACTACCTCAACTACCACCACCATACCTCCTACATCAACCACATCCACGTCATCAACGACGTCGACAACCTCAACCACGAGCACCACGTCAACAACCTCGACCACAACAATTGTGTTGCAGCAATACGATGTAGATGTCACCACTGGTGAAGGATCCGGTAACGCGTGCTGCAGCGGCTACTACACTGTCGGGTCAAGTGTTTCAATAAGTGCATCGCCGTATCCGGGCTGGTTCTTCAGTCACTGGGGCGGTACTTACTACTCTACGAGCAGCACATACTCTTTTACCATGCCGTCCTACAACGTGTATGAGGGCGCCATCTTCTACTCGACTACCTCAACAACAAGCACCACATCAACAACATCAACGTCGATACCGCCCCCGCCGCCTGCCGGGATACGCGTTTATACGAACCCTAACGATGGTTATACATGCTTCTCTGGAGGCGGTTGGGGAACACAATGCGGTAACGGTGGTTCCACGTGGTCGGTTCCGTACGGCAGCGAATTGTATATATTCCCGGACCCGAATTCAAACTG
>JAJZII010000071.1 GCA_021810685.1 Microcaldota archaeon | reverse complement strand
GAATATGTAGACGTTACGGTGAAGAAGGATGGCAAGGAGTACCGGCAGAGGTTCAGCAGGGGCGCCCCAGTGACGCGGCTTGAACTTGTCGGCGATACAGTGGGGACCGGCACCACTATAAGGTTCAGGCCAGATACTGAAATCTTCTCTGTAGCGAGGTTCGACACAGTGATGCTGTCCGAGCGGCTGAACGATCTCTCTTTCCTGTGTCCTGGTCTGCGGATAATTTACAATGATGCCAGGGAGGAAACGGTAGACAGCAAGGAGTATTATTCAGAGAAGGGTATAGTAGACTTCCTCGACTTCATAAAGAACGGGCGGGCGCCTCTCAGCAAACCGATAATCATTTCGAAGGATGTCGACTCTGTAAACGTAGAGGTTGCACTGCAGTATGTAGAATCATACAGCGAGGACACGATATCGTTTGTCAACAAGATAAAGACGCCTGAGGGAGGTACGCACGTGGCGGGATTCAGGGCAGCGCTGACAAGGGCCATAACAAACTACGTGCAGAAGAATGTCAAGAAAAGCGCACCGTCGCTTGAAGGAGAGGACACCCGCGAGGGGCTAGTCGCTATAATATCGGTACTCATGGAGAACCCAGAGTTCGAGGGGCAGACGAAGGAAAAGCTCGGCAGCACCTCGATAAAGACCGCCGTGGAAAATGCCGTGTACACGCAGCTCTCGTATTACCTGGACGAGAATCCTGGCGAAGCTTCCAAGATACTCGACAAGATCGTGAGGGCGGCGGAATCCCGCGAAGCTGCAAGGAAGGCGCGAGAGCTGGCGCGGAAGAAGAGCGCGTTCGACGGGGTGGTGCTCCCAGGCAAGCTTGCAGACTGCACTGAAACCGATCCGGAGAAGGCAGAGATATTCATAGTGGAGGGCAACAGCGCAGGAGGCTCAAGCAAGCAGGGGCGCGACAGGCTGTTTCAGGCGATATTGCCGCTGCGCGGCAAGGTGCTCAACGTGGAGAAGGCGAGCACGGAGAAGATATTCGGCAATGCAGAGCTGCATGCAATGGTGACAGCTTTCGGCACTGGCATAAATGAGGACTTCAAGGCAGAAAACCTGCGTTACGGTAAGATAATATTGCTGGCCGATGCAGACGTTGACGGCAGCCACATCAAGACGCTGCTGCTGACGTTCTTCTACAGGTACCTCAGGCCTCTGATAGAGCAGGGCCACGTGTATATCGCCCAGCCGCCGCTCTACAAGATTTCTGCAGGCAAGAGCGTGAAGTACGCGTACAATGATGCGGAGCTCAACGCTGCACTGAAGGAGCACGATGGCAAGGCTGACATCCAGAGGTACAAGGGACTCGGAGAAATGAACCCGGAGCAATTGTGGAAGACCACAATGGACCCGAAAGAGAGGATGCTCAAAAGAGTTATGATAAAGGACATAGAGCTCGCCAACACGATGTTCGAAGTGCTCATGGGCATAGATGTCGAGAGGCGCAGGAAGTTTCTGGAGGAGCATTCGACAGAAGTGTCGTTCCTGGATATATGATGTGGTGGCATGGCTGAACCGACGGATGTTGCTATAGAGAGCGAGATGCAGACGAGCTACATAGACTACGCCATCAGCGTCATCGTCGGAAGGGCGCTGCCAGATGCCAGGGACGGACTAAAGCCTGTGCAGAGGCGCATACTTTACGCCATGCAAAAGCTGAACAACGTACACAGCCAACCGACGAAGAAGAGCGCAAGGATCGTCGGTGAAACGATGGGTAAGTACCATCCCCATGGAGACATGGCGATATACGACGCTTTGGCCCGCATGGCCCAAGACTACTCAATGAACCATATGCTCATCGAGGGGCAGGGCAACATGGGCTCCGTAGATGGCGACCCGCCTGCGGCGCAGAGGTATACTGAAGCGAGGCTGCGGGGCATCGCAGAGGAGATGCTGGTAGACTTGGACAAGAAGTCCGTACCTATGATGCCGAACTTCGACAATACTGAAGAGGAGCCTGTGGTGCTTCCGGGAAAGGTGCCGAATCTACTCGTCAACGGTGCGTCGGGCATAGCGGTCGGCGTTGCGACTAACATACTGCCCCACAACCTTAACGAGGTCTGCGACGCGATAGAGGCTTACATAGGCAACAGGGAGATAACGTCCGCTGAACTGCTGAAGTACGTCAGAGGGCCTGACTTTCCCACTGGGGGAGTAGTGTTTTACAACAACGCGCTGGAGAGCTCTTATACTGCAGGAAGGGGCTCGGTTACCATAAGGGCGCGGAGCAGTGTGGAGAATGAGGGAAAGGATAAGCGCATCGTCGTGACCGAGATACCATACACAGTCAACAAGGCCTCCATGCTCGGCAGGATAGCCGAGCTTGTGAAGGATAAGGTGGTAACTGGTATAAGCAACCTCAGGGACGAGAGCGACAAGGATGGCATCCGCGTAGTAATAGAGCTCAAACGCGACGCCGAACCTGATTATGTCCTGAACCTGCTCTACGCACATACACAGATGCAGGTGACCATGCCGGTCATGAATATAGCAGTCATAGGCAACAGGCTGCTTACGCTGGGACTTCGCGACGCCATCAAGGTGTTCGTCGACCACAGGCTGTCAGTCATAAGGAAGCGCTCGGAATATGAGCTTGGGGTGGCGAAGGACAGGCTGCATATAGTGGAGGGTCTCCTGATAGCCATAGGCGACATAGATGGCATTGTTGCGTTGATACGGAAGAGCTCCGATGTGAAGGAGGCGCGCAGCTCGCTCATAGAGAGCTACGGAGTATCGGAGAAGCAGGCTAACGCTATACTGGACATGAAGCTCAGCAGGCTCACCAACCTTGAGAGCACGACTCTCGATGGTGAGAGGAGGGGACTCGATGATACTATTTCGTACCTGAACGGCATACTGGGTGACGAGAGCAGGATATATAGGATAATATCAGAGGAGACGGCCGACGTGAAGAAGCGCTTCGGGCGCGAGAGGCGCACGGCGATAGCTGACGGTGCTGACAACACGCAGTTCGACAGGGAGGACCTCGTAAAGGACGAGCAGTGCACCATAATGCTGACGAACAGCAGCTACCTCAAGAGGCTGCCTGCCGGAACCTACAAGCAACAGGGGCGCGGAGGCAAGGGCGTGATAACAATAGACCTGCGCGAAGGGGATTTTGTGAAGCAGATTATAGGCTGCATGACAAAGGACTACCTCCTGATGGTATCAGACAGGGGCAGGGCGTACTGGCTCAAGGCATACGAGGTGCCGGAGAGCGGCCGCTACAGCTCTGGCAGGCCAGCAGTGAACATGGTCAGGCTTGAGGAGAACGAGCATATCGCAGGCATAATAAACACGCGCGTTTTCGCA
>JAJZII010000070.1 GCA_021810685.1 Microcaldota archaeon | reverse complement strand
TCAACAGCGACTTCAGGAACGCGAGCGAGGGCTCTGCAACCAATCAGAAGCCATTCGTGGTGGTGGACCTCGACGGCTGCCTGGTGGACGACGTTTCGGAGAGGTTCGGGGACAGGCTCAGGAAGGTTAAGTCCAGGTTGGGCAAGGCAGTAGAGAACGGGTTTGAGGAGGGCACTTTCTACGGCATGATGGGGCTCGCGGTGCTGCTCAGAAGTTCTGTCGCGAAAAGGAATACGAATCTCACTCTGCCGTTCATCGGCTACGTTGTGGATACACTTAGGGCGCTCGGTGAGCGCGGTTATGATATAGTCGTCAGGAGTTCCAATCCAGAGGTGCGCGGGGCTGCGGCGGACATTATAAAGGCCAGGCTGGAAGATGCTGGCGTGCACGCCATAGTCGAGTACAAATCGCTGATGCATAAGGCCGATTCCAGGAATGGTGAAAGGCCGTCGCTGCTGCTCGACGACCTCGGGGTGGAAGGGCTGCCTGCTGCCAAGTGGGATGTCCCGACCGTCGTGAGGAAACCAGGGTATCACAACTACCAGCTCATTACGGACAAGGCGCTGCCGGCAATCTTCAAGCACATATACGTTGCAGACGGCGCCGGCTTCAAGGACGCGGCGCTCGCAGCGGTCAGGAGGCCGCAGAAGGCTATGCTCTCGCTTGCGTAAGCTTATTATTAGGGCTTTTCCTTAATCACCCTGTGCAGGACGAGATAAAGCAGGCGATAGTCCTCAGGACAGACCTTGAGATGAGCCGCGGCAAGATAGCGGCGCAGGCCGCGCACGCCTCGCTCATGAGCTATTTCGAGGCTGAGAAAGCCGACAGGCATGTCGTGAAAGAATGGCTCGACAACGGCGAGAAGAAGATCGTGCTCAAGGTGAGCGACGAGGAGGCGCTCGTCAAGCTCTTCGGAGCCTTCAAGTACAAGGGCGTGCCGTGCGCGCTCGTCACGGACGCCGGCCTGACCGAGATAGCCCCAGGCAGCAAGACGGCATTGGGCATAGGGCCGTGGAACAGCAAGGAGATAGACCAGTTCACGAAGGGCCTGAAGCTGCTGTGACGCAGGCGCACCGATGAAATTAGATTGAGCCAATTTTAGGTTTGCCTACCTCCTGCCTCGCAGCGCCAGGGAGCGCATCCGCGCAGGGCTGGCTTCATTTCACGTATGTCAGCCAGTGCCCGAACTCGCGGTCCCTGCCGTGGACCGCGTCATCGTACTTCTTTGAAAGCGTAGTAGTTATGGGGCCGGGCCTTCCTTTGCCTATGCGCATGCCGCCGATATTGATGATGGGCGTCACCTCTGCTGCAGTTCCCGTGAAGAAGACCTCTTCGGCAGTGTAGAGCTCTTCGACGTGCATATTGCGCTTCTCTACCTCTATACCCATGCTTTCGGCCATCTTCGCTATGCTGTCTCGTGTTATGCCGAGCAGTATGTCGGCATCGTTGCCCGGGGTTATGAGCCTGCCACTGTTGACTATGAATATGTTCTCCGCCGGCCCTTCCGCTACATATCCTTGCCTTGAGAGCATAATAGATTCGTCGAAGCCCGAGGCGTGCGCTTCGTTCGACGATATTATCGAGTTTATGTAGTTGCCGCTCGCCTTCGCCCCCACCGGAAGTATGTCGGAGTTGATGCGCCTCCATGACGAGACCTTGCATCTCAGGCCCTTCTGCTTCGCCGTACCGTAGTACGCGCCGAACGGCACCGCGGCAATGAATACGCTTATCGGCTTGCCCTTTGGATTCAGCCCTATGCTGTCGTCGTTGTAGAACGCGAACGGCCTTATGTAGCACTCCTTGAGCCCGTTCGCTTTCACAGTTGCCATCGAGGCGAGTTCAAGCTCCTGCGCCGTGTGACCCAGGTCCATGGAGTATATCTTCGCCGTGTCCATGAACCGCTTCATGTGATCCGACAGCCTGAAGATTGCTGTGCCCTCGGCCGTCTGGTAAGCACGCATCCCCTCGAATATCCCTGAGCCGTACTGCATGGAGTGCGTGAGTATCGGAACCTTTGCCTTTTCGTAGTCGACGATCTTGCCGTCGAGCCATACCTTCCCAGCCTGCGGTTTCTTCCCTGCCATCGAAATGCACCTGTCGTAACGCACTCCAGTATCGCAGCGATAATTAATTAATTTGTCGCACACCAATGCGTTTTATGGACAGGGCGCAGGTGCTGAAAAAACTCGAGGGCTATGGGCTTACGCGCTTCCGGAAGCGCGTGCTTATGGCGACGTTCTCGATACCGAGGGGCGAGACCCGCACCTACAAGGAGGTGGCGCGGATGGCAGGCTACCCCAAGGCATACAGGGCAGTGGGCAGCGCCCTCAGGGACAACCCGATGGCGCCTGCAGTGCCTTGCCATAGGGTAGTCAAGAGCGACGGTTCGCTTGGAAATTACTCAGGTAGGGGCGGCAGGGCAGGCAAGCGCATGCTGCTCAAGACCGAGGGCGCCGTCTGATTCGTCGCCTGCTTACCGTTGCGTCATGAGAAGCCTGGCGGAGGCGCGACCTAACGGACGCATTGACATACTCATCGATAGAGAAAGCGATATTGCTTAGGCTTCGGCCCGGCGAAGTCAGGGGAATTCCCAATCCCATGAGTATTGGCCTCTTACTCTGCGCAGCCTTTGCCTGCTGCCTGCTTTGAAGAAGTAATGATGCCGGAGTATGGATGCTATAGACATTGGGCTTTTACGATACCTAGTGTTTGTGGTGTCTGGGCTTGCGGATGAACCTGAAATAAGCGAATCCCATTATCGCTATTATCAGTATCGCCGCCACTGCCTCAATCGGTACGTAATTTGGCGGGGTTTTCTTCGGAGTTTGGATTATGGTTGTCGTCAAAGGCAGGATAGAGGTGGTCACCGTCGAGGTCGCCTTCGTGGCGTTGGTGCTTGGCCCTTCCATCAGTGCGATGGTCGGGTCGTTCGGAATGGCGAACGTAACAGCGCATGTTCCGGGATTTACCGTGAAAGGAGTGATGGCAGCCCATGTGCCGTTCCTGAGTATATAGGGCGCTATCCTGTTTGAGGCTATGCTGCCGTTGCAATTGTACGTTAAAGTCGATTCAACAGATGCGCTTGTGCTGTTGATGCTTTCGTTTATGGCGATTATCTTGGTATAATTCGCGGGCGCTGCAGGCGATGCCGCAGTCACATTGGCGACCTTGAGCAGCACGCCAATACCCTGGGTGGAACTGTAGGTGATATCGAACTCCGCGCGGCCATCGGTATAGTCGACCTTCGCGGGGCTGCTTGATGAGACGTTTAGCATTACCGAACCGCTTTGGTTCGTTATCTTCTGCAGTATGGTGGCAGTCGTATTTACGTTCGTTGCAGCGATTGTTGTC
>JAJZII010000069.1 GCA_021810685.1 Microcaldota archaeon | reverse complement strand
GTAGCCGTCCTTTCCAAGGTAGTACAGGTATCCAGATTCCCTATCCACTGCTTCAGAAGTCACTTTTTCGCTCATAAGCTCACCGCGTAATAATAGGCATTACCAATATAAATATATTGGCTGGACCCCCTGAAAGCGTCAAATGCCTTATAAATCTTCGCTTTTCAGTGTTTTTGGGCGTTTTTGCGCTCATAGCTGCTTCGCTATGCGCTCCCCGACCTCCTTGCCCAGTATGGCGGAAAGCCTCTCCTTGTGGGCCCTAGCCTCCTCGACGCTCCTTATTCCGTTGTTGTAGAGCATGCGCGCCCTGACCCTCCCTACCTGCTCAAGCCTGACAAGGTCAAGAAGCTCTGCCTTTATCCCGTACCTGAGCCTGACGTTGAGCTCCACAAGGTCGTGCGCCTTCGCCTTCTGCATCCTGGCTAGCTCTATAGCAGAGTATATCAGCCAGTAGGCGTTGCTGAGCTTGTTGAAGAGCGCGCCCGGAGTCGTGCCGTACTTCTTCATTATCTCGGGCTCGCGCTTCTCCTCTATCCAGTCGTTGAGCATCAGTGCTGTGCTGAATGCCCTTACAGGATCGTCAACATCGTCTCCAGATGAAAGTACGAACCTGCCCTTCGCGGTGTGCGCATAAGCGGAGAACATGGCCATGGCCTCCTCGGTAGCCTTGACATGCGGCCTCATCTCAAGCGTGTTGCAGAGCATGAACAGGCTTCCCAGCGTGTCCCTCTCCCTCCCTATCGAGTCAAGTATCCACCTGGCGGAGAGCGGGTCTATGTAGAGCTCGCTAACCCTCCTTCCAAGGCGCGTAGCCCTTATCCCTCCATTGATCTCCTCGACGAAGTCCCAGCGGACCAGCTCTGACACGACCTCCTCGAGCAGCTCCTCTATCCTGTACCTGTCGCTGTACTGCTTGCCGTAGAACGTCCTCCCTATGAAGTCGGAGAGCTCGCGCATGTTGTTGCAGTACTCCTCCGATATGAGCGCAAGTATGTGTGTACGCATCACTGGCACGACTCCTATGCCCGAATACACAGGGTCAAGCTCGGCCTCGAAGTAGTCCCTGTAGAGCCTCTTAGCCTGCTCCTCTCCAGGCGCGGTTATGAAGCCCCTTCCGGTCGTGTCGTATCTCGGCCTTCCAGCCCTCCCGAGGAGCTGCGTCACCTCGTTTATCCCTATCCGGTCGCTCCCGAAGCCGTTGTACCTGTGCACGTCCTTGATGAGCACGGTGTGCGCAGGAAGGTTGACCCCCAAGCCTAGAGTGGTGGTAGAGCAGATCACCTTTATGAGCCCCTTTGCGAACGCGTTCTCAACGAGAGACTTCTGTTCGCTGAGAAGCCCGGCATGATGAAAAGCAACGCCCTTGCTGACAAGCCCGGAGAGCTTGATGCACTGCTCAGTTGGCCTCTCAAGCACATTGAGCACCCTCGAGGCAAGGCCCTCCAGCTCATCTTTGTTCTGCATCTGCTTGCCCACCGCAAGCGCAAGCCGTGCAGCACCCGCTTCAGCGTTCCTTTTTGACGCGTAGAAGATTATCGCCTGCTTGCCCATCGAGAGCGTATCCTCTACGACCCTGGCCTCGCTTACAGCGCTTTTCCCAGCGAGCTCAATGCTCCTGTAAGCCTTTGAACCATCTTCCTTGTAACAGACGCTGCTTCCGTACACAACTCCCTTGAAGAGCTTAACAGGCCTGAAGTCGCTCTGGACAAGCTCGGCACCCATCCATTCAGCAATCTCGCCAGCGTTGCCGACAGTCGCGCTAAGCGCTATCATCTGCGCCCTGGTCTGCCCGAACAGCTTTGTCATCAGCATCTCGAGAGTTGGGCCCCTCTGCCCCTCGCCGATCATGTGCACCTCGTCGAATACTATGCAGCCTATGCTGCCCAGCCAGCCTATGCCGTGCCTCATCAGGCTGTCGAACTTCTCGGTAGATACGAAAATCATCTGCGAGTCTGCTAGCTTCTGGTCTGCAGAATCAAGGTCGCCCGTGCTCATCGAGCATTTGACGAACGGATAAGCCTCGGAGAATTCGCGGTACTTCTCGCCAACGAGCGCCTTCATAGGCGCAATGTAAACAGCCTTTTTGCCCTCGAGTATTATGCTGCGTATGCACGCAAGCTCAGCAACTAGAGTCTTTCCGCTCGCAGTGGGCGATGATATAAGCATGTTCGCTCCGCTGAGAAGCCCTCCATTCAGCGCCATCTCTTGAGGCGGTGTGAACTCGCGGATTCCCCTGCTCTCGAGGGATTCAGACACCTCGTAGGGCAGGCTCTTCCTCACGTCGTCAAGATTCATGCTACTTATTCTCAGTTCGGATTAATAACCATTTCTCGGCCTGTTTCCGCGGTCGCGGTTGTCGCGCCTGTAGCCGCCGTGGCCTCCATCCCTCCCATAGCCGCTGCGGCGCCCTCCGCCGAAGCCTCTCCTATCGCCTCCGTAGTTGCGGTCGCCGTGCCCCCTTCCAGAGAAACGCGGCAGCCTGTCCTCTGTCTCGCGCCTCTCCCTAATCATCTTGCCGAACTCCAGGTTGTCGAACTCCTTGGTCTCGAGCTTAACCTTCTCCAGCCTTACTCCTGCTATCCTCTCTATCACTCCTACCATGTGTATCTGCGAATACTCAAAGATGGTGAAGGCACGGCCCTCGCTGCCCATCCTTGCTGATCTTCCTACCCTGTGCACGTATATCTTAGGGTCGTCCGGAGCGTCGAAGTTGATTATGTCTGTTATCTCCTTTATGTCTATTCCCCTAGCTGCGACGTTGGTAGCTATCAGTATGTCGCCGCGCTCTGCCCTGAACTCGCCAATCTGGTGCTCCCTCTTCGCCTGCGTCAGCCCTCCATGAAGCAGAAGCGGCTTGTAGCCGACTGCCTTGAGCACGGAATATATGTTCTCGGTGCGGCCTTGTGTGGCTGTGAATATTATAGTCTTCTTCGGCTTGTACTTCTTCATGTAAGCGAGAAGCGTAGAGAACTTGAACGAGCTGCTCGCAACGCAGTATAGGTGCTTTATGTGCTCAGCAGTTATCTCCTCCTCGCTGCCCACGCTGAGCCTCACCTTGTTCTTCATGTGCTTGTCAGCGATCTTCACTATCTCGTTGGGCATCGTGGCAGAGAATAGCAGCATCTTCCTAATTGCCCTGTTGGTCTTGGCGATTATCCTCTCTATGTCGTCTATGAATCCCATGTCCAGCATTATGTCCGCTTCGTCAAGCACCAGGAACTCGACCTTGCTCAGGTCCAGCTCCCCCCTCTCTATTAGGTCAAGCAATCTCCCTGGGGTGCCGACAAGCACCTCAACTCCCTCGCGCAGCCTGTCTATCTGCGGGTTTATCGAGACGCCGCCGTAAACTATTCCCACACGTATGCTCGTGCCGCGCGTAAGCTGCCTCCCGAAGTGGTACACCTGGAGCGAAAGCTCCCTGGTTGGGAGCACTACAAGCATGCGTATGCCGTTGCCCTTCCCCTTTATCATCTG
>JAJZII010000068.1 GCA_021810685.1 Microcaldota archaeon | reverse complement strand
TTCAGATCGTTGCTTCTGGAGGCTATGCGCATGTGCGGGCTCTCGGAACACCCGCAAAGCGCGTTTTCGGGCCTCACATCCCGTGGCGGTCTCCTTGGGCGTACGGCTTCAGCGCTTGCGGACTCGATTGAACGGGGAACAGACCCATCGCCTGTGCTGAAGATGCTCCACGACTCGGCCTATGCAAGGTCGAAGGCGCAGTCCGGAATGCGTGATGCATTGAGGAACTCGCTCTCCATATGCACCATGTCTTCGTGCGCTTTCTTCCCCGCGTTCGCAGGGATAGGAGTAACCATCATCTCATTCGCAGCAGGGCTCTCTGGCGGCAGCCTTTCTGCTGGATATGCGGCGATGGCAATGATGTCCTATGTCGCTCTTTCGATGCTTGCATACTCGCTTGCCGACAGGGGGGAATACGGCAATGCGAGGATGTCGCTGCTGATGGCGGTATCACTTGCGGTATACAGGGCAAGCTTCATGCTCTCATCGCATTACGCTCTATGAGGTGTCACATATGGGAATAGGAACGTCTTTGGAATGCGGCAGGACAGCGCTCTCAGTTCTGAGAGCTTCGAGGAAGTACGGCGCGCAGGGCTCGATGGAGTACATAATGATACTCTCCGCGGTGAGCATAGTGATAGTGATCGCGCTGGCGATGATAACCCAGCTGAAGGGCGTTGCGATACACACGATAGGCTCCTCAAATTCGAGCATATACTCTGAGATATCGTCCGAGCTGGCGAATCTCACCAACTCCACGAAGTGATCGCTTGAAAGCCCAGATGTCCTTCGAGTTTATCCTGTACTCGGCTGCGAGCATCATTGCGCTCGCAGTGGGCCTTGGTATGGCATCGAGCGCCGCTCCGCGCATATCAGCCACAATGAACCAGGCGTATACGTACGGCCTGCTTGCAGAAATATCCTCCCATCTGCCGTACTACAATTCGACTTTCGTCGCCTACGTCCCACGGTCGTTCTGCAGCTACGTGGCGAGCGGTACACCGCCATCAGACCTTGGAGCTGTTGTAGAGGTGCAAAACGGGTCATTATGCTCGGGAAGCGTGGAGCGCGTAAGCATTGCGTACCGCGACGGCAGCTATTCAATCTCATAGGCGAGGCAATGAAACTGCAGCTATCCTTCGGCGCGCTTTTGGGCATCGTCATGCTTGCTGTTGTCGCGGCATCAATAATGATACCGTTGCACAGCATGTTCCAGCATTACTCGTCGGCGCTCGGCTCGATTGTGCTCCACGGCTACAACGGCACTGGAAACGCAAGCTCGTACCAGCTTCCATACGGCTATTCATACGGGGCGGGTGCGCAATGAAATTGATTGCTTCGATAAGCTCAATGGCTTCGATGTACGTATTCGTAGCGCTGCTTCTCGCGCTTATGCTTTTCGTACGCATGGCGGGAACCTACTCGGCTCAGAACCTTGCGCTCCAGGCATCGTCGATCAGGGAGCAGGGCGAGATACAGTCCTACTACGTTGCTGCGCAGCAGTCCAATGCCACAATGGCACAGTTCGCCGAAGCCGTAGCGCATGCAGGCTACCATGCCAGCGCATACAGCTACTTTCCAGGGATGAACACAAACTCCTTGGGGCGGATAATGACCCTTGGAGGGAAAAGCTACTACGTGGTGTTCAGTTGAATCTGCAGTCTTCGATTGAGTTCCTGCTCATATCCGCAGCGCTGCTGTCGATGGCGGCTTTATCGCTCGGTATATATTATCACATGGTAAGGGTCTCGTCCTCGGCAGCATCCTCGCTACTCGAACCCCCGAATACCATAGCAGCCCCCTCTGCGAGCACTGCCGCATACGCGCCTAACGCTACCCTGTTCCTGCAGCAGAATGCGACATACGGCTCAGAGAGCTATGCATATGGCTATGTGTACGCCGGCAACTACACAGTCAACCTGTCGCTATCCTCTGACGGAGTTGCGATACTTGGCAATTCAACGTATTCAATACACGGGGGCTCTTCAGTCATCCAATTCGGTTTCATACCTGAAAATCCTGGTGAATCCTCGATAACGCTCAACTACTCCTACTGGAACGGAGGAAATACCGTATCCTACAGCAAACCGTATTACCTCTTCGCGCTGCTGAGATATTCGGGCCCAGGCTCAAACTCCACTGTCCAGTATTTGGGAAAGATAACTGGGCTCAATTACTCGTTGGAGTACAACGCCTCTGCTTCTCCTGTAAGCGAGATATACGTGAGCACGCACTGCACCTACACCAACTTTTACGGGAACCCCCTTCCTTTCAGCCTTCAGTGTGGCGGCGCCTCATGGGACTACAGGATATTCTCCAACGATTGCTACTATTACTCAGATACCGCCACGCAGACATACTGCGTGTACCTGAAAAAGGCAGCCACTGCAATCTATCCCGAAGGGCAGCCATCTCCATCATATTCGGTCAATGCATCATTATCCCTTGGGGGCGCTTCCTACAGCTCCATCATAAATTCATCCTCGAACTCGACAGTGTATTCAGCTTCCGGCAGACCATCAGGATACGCCTACAATAACGGTACGGTGTACTACTCCCCAATACAACCTGATTCCGTATATCTGGCTATGGACAACGGCACGACCAGGCCGGTCCAGCAGCAATACTACTCTGACTACGCTTCCGCACTTTCATCGCTCTCGGGCTACATGTCCTATTATAACGGGACGTCAGTTTCCCAAAGCGAATTTTCCTCGATAGGCGGCAAGCTCTCCGCATACAACGAGAGCCTGCTGCAGCTCCTCTCCGCAGCATCACAGACAACCAACTGCCACTATTCCGCGAATGGGGGCAGGTACGTGTGCCCGTATCCCGGCCAATTCAGCTTCCAGTCGATAGCCTTCCATGTGGATGGGATAGAAACGAGCGCCAACATAACTGCAGGAAGCTCGACGATAAGGCTGACATGATGAAATCGCAACTCTCTTTTGTTGGTCTGGCGGTGGGCATAGCAATACTCGCGCCTGTGATTGCTGGCGTATCCCTGCTCATATACTCTGGTTCGCAATCTCCGCAGGCTGCGCTTCCGGAGATGTACGACTCGTTCTACGACCTCTCGAGCATGGCCCACGGCAACGCCTCCTCCCAATCATGCTTGGCGAGCGATACGTGCATGAGGATGGTAGCACGCAATTTTGCCGAATCCTACGGGCTGCGCTACATGCGGATAAGCTCTCCCTACGCCAACGCATCATACGGCAACAGCTCGCTATGCGCCTCCTCCTACTACAACTGCATGACCTATTATTCAGGATCGCTGCTCTGCGTCTACGAGTGTGGATGAGATGGAGGGAATCGTTTACGTGCTCATGCTGGTATACGTGGCGTATTCATTGGCGGCGTACGGCGCGTACTACTCTTCAGAGCAGGGATACGTATCGGCTGCAGCATCATCCTACGCGTCATTCGTTTCAGCGTCATCGGCATATTCATCCGTCGCATTCGCGATGTCGCATTCTATCG
>JAJZII010000067.1 GCA_021810685.1 Microcaldota archaeon | reverse complement strand
GATGGATGTAGCCGTAGAGAGGCGTTCCGATTCAGGCAAGATGTACGACGTGTACAGAGACTGGAGGAGCAAGGGCTACGTAATAAAGACTGGCTTCAAGTTCGGCACGCACTTCAGGGTGTATTTCCCTGGCGCGAGCCCAGTCAAGAACGGGCCTGAGTGGGTACACTCCAAGCACGTTCTGCACGTCTTCCCCAGGGATGCGAAGCTGCTCATATCCGAATGGGCGCGCGCCATACGCGTCGCACACTCAGTCAAGAAGACGTTCATACTCGCCATACCAGGCAAGAGCCGGAAGAAGAAGCTTGCCATTGACTACGTGCTGTACCACAGGAAGAACGGCGACGTAGAGCTGCCTGACAGGGATGCGCCGCACTACGCCATGCTTTCCCTAGGCGAAAATGAATATATAGGCGGCAATGAGCTGGCAGCCGTCATAAACGAGGCCAGGTCGAGGAAGCTGGAACTGGTGCTCGCCATAGCTGATAGAGAGACGTCCGTGACGTATTACAAGGTAAGGATGGTGGCGCTGCCAAGGAGCGAATATGAATACTACGAGATAGACTGGATGCAGCCCTAGCCTATGCTTCTGGGATACCGGCGGCTTTCCTGTAGGCCTCGTAGTTCCTCTTTATATGGAACGCCTCGCCCAGTATCAGGCCAGTGGTGACGGCAAGCACAAGCGCTACAGCGACAAGCGCGTAATGGTCTGATGGGTAGAATGCCTCGGCAGCGAACCTGCCTATGAACGAGACGAGCCATATTATCATGATAGCAGGGGAGCGCCTGTAGTAGACAGCGCCATTCTTCTCGAAGAACTTTACCCCGCCTGCAAGCCTGAGGCCTATAGCTATCCCAGCTGCCGCTGAAGCCACCGCAATCATGATTTCGGTCGAAGTTGGAATGATGGACGCGATGGCTATGGCAGTGAATATTAGATACAAGGCGGGCAGCCTGTAGAGGCGCGTCGTGCTGAATCTGGTGCCCTTCGCAGACCTGTAAACTCTTAACGTTATCACTATGGCCATTATTGTAATGAATACCATTTCCCCTGACCCCTGTATGCCAGGAGATATAGCAACTGCCATTTGCGTACCCAAAAGCAAAAAGATAACGCGGGCCCAAGGGGATTGCCATCGCAGTCCTGATTCAGGGCGTGCGATTTTGAACCCCTGGCATGCTGGTTAAGAGCCAGCCGCTCTACCAAACTGAGCTATGGGCCCACGGTAAATCTATTTTACCTAGAACAATTATAAAGCCTTGCTGACTGCCTTCTTCGCCCTATCGACGTCCTTCCTGTCGCATGCGACGACTATTATGCGCCTTTTCTTGAGCATGGCCAGCAGCGTATTGAAGAGGGGCGATATGCTGCTCAGGTTCCCGAGCTTCTTTCCATCCTTACCTATGACAGCCACATCGTCGTCTCCGCCCTTGAACTGGCGCAGCTCCGCCACATAGCCATCTGGCTCAAAGCCAGCCTTGCCCAGAGCAGAATCGATCTCGTGCACACTGCCTGGGCCGTCTATGCCGTCGAAGTAGTAAACCCGCTTAAAGAGCCTGCGCTCCGCGACCATGGTTGCCAGTTTAGAGCCGGCCTTTGATTTAGACAGCGCGTATGTCAGCTGGCCGTCTGTGAATCTCGCTGCCTCACGAGGGTCCACCTCGCCGCTCTCTATGGCGTGGGCGAGGGCCCTGCTGAACATGCCATCCGCTATTACTGACGCATGGTGGAAGTACACGGCCGAGAACATGTAGTATCTCGCCACGAGCATCGACTCTGCGCCGTCGGTGCCGTCCCTATACACAGCAGGCACACCATTGAAGAACGCGAGCTTGTTGCGTATCCTGGTGTAGTCCGCCACCCCTGAAGCCACACCGGTGTGGTATGCATCCCGTTGCAGATAATCGATGCGGTCCGAACCGAGAGACCCAGTTATTATCTTACCTTTGCCCACTCCGTTGAAGTAGCTCAGGATCTTCTTTAGGGATATGCCGTTCTCCGATGCTATATCGCTTATCGGACTGTTCTTTATTATGTCATATCCGAGCCGCTCATGGGTCTTCCCCAGATGCTGCATGAATACGTGCTCAGTCTGGTGAGAGAACGGCGTGTGCCCTATGTCGTGGAGCAAGCCGGCAAGGGCCAGCTCTTCGTCGGCCTTGAAGCCTGCAGCAGCAGCGAGGTCTTTAGTTATCCTCATGACTCCGAGTGAATGCTCGAATCTGGTGCTGTTGGCGCTTGGATAGACGAGATTGGTGAAGCCTAGCTGGTTTATGTGCCTTAGGCGCTGGAACTCCTGCGTGTCTATTATCTTTGTCTCTATCCCGTTGACCTCTATGTCCTTCAGTATTGGATCCCTTACATACAATCAGTCACCTTTGCGTCCTGCCCTGCTAGCTGCGTATACGGTCACAATGAACAATATTATAGCTGTGTCGAGCGTCGTGCAGTATATGCATATGTGACCCAGCAGATACTGCGACGCCAAAGAGTACGCCACGCCGGCAAGCCCGAACATGTACCATATCGGGGCAACGGACGAAGAAATGCGCGACCTGCCGTGGTAGAATATGATCAGCATCGATACAGACCATATGAGGCCTGCAACAGCCAGGGGAATCCCTAATACCACTGAGTACCGGCTGGTGAGCACCGTGGCACAGTTTATCACTCCAGTGTTTGGACAGAACAATGGTATGGCGCTGAAATGCTCGACTGTGAGGTAGAGCGAATCCACTACTGCTATCGACAGAAATAAGGCTGCCAATGTTTTGAGCTTCTTCATACAATGGTTTATTAGTCCGAAAAGTTATAAATTTGAAGTGGTGAAGCGCATCCCATTTCTCCCTGCCAACATATTCGACCCCGGCAACCTGGGCATGATGGCCGCACTAGCCGTGGCTTACCTGCTGGGCCTGGCGCACGGCATAACTCCTGATGAGCACACCTGGCCCATAACGTTTTCTTACGCCGTCGGGAGTTACAGCACCAAAGGAGGTATAAAGGCAGGGCTTATATTCTCCGGCGGCTTCACGCTCCAACGTTCGCTCATGTCTGAGCTTGCATACTTTGCGCTTATAGGCATATTCATGACGTCCGTCTCGTTCGGAATTATTTATGTACTGGTTGGAGTCGCGATGGCGGCCGCCGGACTTTACATAAAGCGCTATGGCGTCTATCTGCATTGGCACGCGCTGGAAAGGCTCTTCGGCAGGATAACTGGCGTGCACAGGCACGGAAGCCACGACCAAAACCGGGAGCTGAAACATACAAAGAACCCGCTCAGCACCTCGGACGCCGTGCCAACGCTCAGGGCCGTACCCGGAAGGCTGGCGCTGGTGCACGGCCTGATAGCAGGTTTTGGCTTCGGAGCCTTCGCTCTTGTGCTGTTCACAGTCATAACACCGTCAATGCCTAACGCATACGTTGCGTGGCTGCCTGGGTTCTTCTTCGGCCTGGGAACCATGACGATGCAGATGGCCTTCGGCGCAGTGTTCGGCACTGCGCTCTCCAAGATAAAGCACCTCGGAAAGAAGGGCATAGCATTCGTTGCCAGGAACATGAGCTCTGACGTACTTCTCTATGGAGGCATTGCT
>JAJZII010000066.1 GCA_021810685.1 Microcaldota archaeon | reverse complement strand
AAGATGGCCATCGTTGTAATCGCCATCATAATAATCCTGCTTCTGGTTGTGCTGTTCCAGCGCGGAATCATTTGAGCCGCGCCAATGCGTGATTCGATGACCGAAAAACTGCTGGACTACATGAAGGCGCACGAGCTACTCAAGCGCAACGGAATAAATGCGCTCAGGGCCGTCTACGTCAAAAGCGCAGGGGAAGCCATAAAGTTTTCTGCTGGCAGGCCAATAGTGCTCAAAGTTATATCTGACAAGGCCCTCCACAAGACGAAGAGCGGCGTCATAAAGCTCGGCCTCTCAAATAACCGCGAAATCACGACCGCGTACAACGAACTTGAGAGGAAGGCAACGGCCCTCAAGCCCTACAAAATACTTGCGCAGGACATGGTCCGCAACGGTCTCGAGATAATAGTAGGGGGTAATACAGATGCGCAGTTCGGCAAGATGGTGCTCCTGGGTCTCGGTGGCATATACGTCGAGACTTTCAAGGACTTCGCCCTGCGCGTCTGCCCCATAACGCGCACCGACGCTGAGTCTATGATAGACCAGCTCAAATCCGGCAAGGTGATAGCTCCTAACAACAAAGAGAGGCGTATGCTCGTCGGACTGCTGCTCAATGTCTCGCGCATGTTGATGAAAAACCATGACATAAGCGAGCTCGACCTCAACCCAGTGATACTGCACGGGCAGGGTTACGACGCCGTTGACCTGAGAATCATAACGTAGTGGTTGCATGACAAGGAAATACGCCAACCTGAATCCGATGCTCCAGCCGAAGAGCGTGGCGATAATAGGTGCATCGCCGAACCCAGACAAGGTAGGCCACGTCATCATGCAGAACTACATCAACGTCGGCTATTCGGGAAAGCTCTATCCGGTCAACATAAAAGCTGACGGCGCCATCCTGGGCTACAAGGCCTACAAGAGCGTCCTTAACGTAAAGGATCGCATCGACTTGGCGGTCATCGCGGTGCCTGCTCCAGCCGTGCCTGCGGTGCTGGAGGAGTGCGGCAAGGCGAAGGTCAGGAGCGCAGTAGTGGTAAGCGGCGGCTTCGCCGAGATAGGCGAAACTGCCCTGCAGGACAGGCTTGTAGAGGTGGCGCGCAAGTACGACATGCCTGTCCTTGGGCCTAACTGCCTAGGCGTCATGGATCTGAAGTCCAGGGTAGACACACTATTCCTGCCTACGTTCAAGATCGACAAGCCGCAGATAGGCGGGGTGAGCTTTGTCTCACAGAGCGGTGCAGTTGGCAGCACAGTGCTTGACCTAATATCGCATGAGGGATTCGGCTTAGCAAAGTTCATAAGCTACGGGAACGCAGTCGTAGTGGACGAGGTCGACATACTCAACTACCTGTCCGACGACCCCGATACGAAGGTGATAATCTTCTATTTAGAGGGCGTGAAGCGCGGCAAGGAGTTCATAGAGGTCGCAAGGAAGGTGACGCTGAAGAAGCCTGTCGTGATAATCAAGGGCGGCACGACGGCAGAGGGCTCGAAGGCCGTGCATTCGCACACAGCGTCGCTCGCAGGCAGCATCGAAGCTTACCGTGCGGTGTTCAGGCAGTTCGGCTTCACTGAGGCTACTGATCTGGACGAGCTGCTCTACTTCGCCAAGATATTCGATACGCAGCCTCTGACTACAAAGAACCGGGTCGCGATAATAACAAACGGAGGCGGAGCCGGCGTGCTGGCTACTGACGCGCTCTACAACAACGGGCTGAAGCTTGCTGAGATGAGCAAGGACTCAGAAACCGCGCTCAAGAAGGTCATGCCTCCGATAGTCAACGTGCGCATGCCGCTCGACCTGGCTGGAGATGCAGACGACAAGCGCTTCGGCGCAGCCATAGAAACCATAGCAAACGACCCAAATGTCGACGCATTGATGGTCCTCGCGCTCTTCCAGACTCCTGGCGCAGACTCGCGAGTGGCTGCGCAGCTCATCAAATACGGCACCTCTGGAAAGAAGCCCCTCGTCGTCGTGAGTCCCGGCGGCAACTACACAGAGGCGCACAAGAACATGATGGAGAGCTCCGGTGTTCCCGTGTACGGCTCTCCGAACTCTGCGGCAAAGTCCCTCGCCGCGCTTATCGACTATTCTATTTATCGCGAGAAAGCGGTGCGTGGGAATGACAATAAAAATAACGGCTAAGACAAGGAAACTCATTGAGCGCGACAGGAAGGTATTCCTTTCCACAACGCGCGAATCATATCCCTTCGTCGCCGAGCGCGGCGACGGCGACTTCACCTATGACATGGAGGGCAACAGGTTTATCGACTTCTCATCATTCATATCCGTCTACAACTTTGGCGTGAACGCCAACAGCGAAGTGCGCGGGGCGGCAAAGGGCCAAATAGACAGGCTCATGCACCCAGCCTTTACAGACTACTACGCGGAGCTGCCGGTGAAGTTCGGCGAGGAGCTAGTGTCAATGTTCCCCCGCGATTTCGGGCGCATATTCCTGAGCAACTCCGGCACCGAGGCCAACGAAGCAGCCATCAAGTTTGCGCAGCTCTTTACAAAGCGCCACTATCTGATGGCGTTCTACAGCGCTTTCCATGGGCGGACGAAGGGTTCGCTAGCCCTGACAGCGTCGAAGGCCGTGCAGAGGACTGGCTTCGGTCCATTCTCGAACACTATACACGTTCCGTTTGCGTACTGCTACAGGTGCCCGCTCAAGCAGACGTACCCTGGTTGCGGTTACGCATGCGTCGACTTCATAAAGCGCTATCCTCTCAAGAACGAGGTGAGCGGGAAAGAAGTGGCGGCGTTCTTCATAGAGCCCGTGCAGGGTGAAGGCGGCTACATAGTGCCTCCAAAGGGCTACTTCAAGGAAATAAAGAAGATAGCGGACGACAACGGCATGCTGCTCGTTGCGGATGAGGTGCAGTCCGGCTACATGCGCACGGGCAAGTTTCTCGCTCTCGACAACTTCGGCGTCACTGCTGACATCTATACTATGGCGAAGTCAATAGCCGGCGGCCTTCCGATGGGCGTCACGATGGTCAGGAAGAGCCTGGGAGACATACCCGCCGGCTCGCACGCGAACACCTTCGGGGGCAACCTCGTGTCCGTTGCGGCGGCGTACGCGCTTCTGAAGCACGTGAAGCGCAACAGGCTCAAGCTCGAGGCCATGGCAAAGAGCAAGGGCCGCCGCATCATGAAACGGCTGGAGCAGATGAAGGAGCGCTACGAGCTTGTGGGCGATGCGCGCGGCTTGGGTATGATGCTCGCCATAGAGCTCGTCAAGAACAAGAAGACAAAGGAGCCTGCCGTAAAGGAGCGCGAGAAGGTGCTTGAGGAATCATTCAGCAACGGACTGCTCATGCTGCCAGCCGGCGAGTCAACCATACGGATAATACCTCCGCTGACCATGTCGGTGCAGCATATCGACAAGGGCCTCGACGTCCTCGAGGATGCCATAAAGAAGGCAAACAACTTTCTGCTTACAAAAAAATAGGGCAGCAAAAAGCTTATAAGGCTTGGAGGATATCGCTTGCGACCATGCTTACCACACGATGCCCTTCTCGCCGCAGGTCATCTCGCTGCCGCAGTTGGGGCACCTGAGGTGGCAGGCCTGTATGGTCTCCATTCCGGAGCCGCAGACCAAGCATTCTGTGTTCGCGTTGTTGCTTC
>JAJZII010000065.1 GCA_021810685.1 Microcaldota archaeon | reverse complement strand
ACCTCGGCGTAGGCAGGTTCGACCGGGTCAGCACGAAACTAGGCAGGCTGAAGATAAGCGTGCTCTCGGTGCCTGGCAAAAAGGAGCTGTGCCGCATGGCACTGAAATATTCTAAGGCGTTCATAGCCTTCTATGAGCGCTATTTCAGTATACAGTACCCGCTGCCGAAGGTCGACATGATCGCAATACCTGACTTCAGCGCAGGGGCGATGGAGAACTGGGGCGCGATAACGTACCGCGAAACGGCGCTCCTGGGCACCGAAACAGACACCCCGATAGGCGTCAAGCAGCGTATCGCCGAGACGATAGCGCACGAACTGGCGCACCAGTGGTTCGGCGACCTCGTTACCATGGAGTGGTGGAATGACCTCTGGCTCAACGAGAGCTTCGCGACGTTCATGAGCTATAAGGCCATGGATGGCGTGTATCCCAAGTGGAACATGAGGCAGCAGTACATCAACGACGTCGTCGCAGTGGCGTTTGCAGCAGACCAGCTGAAGAGCACGCACCCGATAAGCGTGCATGTCAGCACACCCGAAGAGATAAATGGCATATTCGACGAGATAAGTTACCAGAAGGGCGGCACGGTGCTCCATATGATAGAGGAGTATGCTGGCAGCGATGCATTCAGGAAGGGGCTGCACAGGTACCTGGAGACGCACAAGTACGGCAACGCGACGAAGCACGACCTCTGGGGAGCGATAGGCAGGGAGTCACGCCAGACGGGTCCAAGGAGCATGCCCAAGTTTGCTAGTTACTGGATAGACGAGCCTGGTTACCCAATGGTGAGCGTGACCAGGCGCGGCAACGACTTCCTGCTCGAACAGCACAGGTTCACGATAAGCGGAAAGGACCATAGCTCTAAGCAGGCCTGGCCTATACCGATTTACTATCTCGACGGCTCCCAGAAGCCTGAGAGCGCCTTCATGGACGGGCGGAGCCTGAGCATCAGGGCTAAGAGTGCGTGGATCAAGCTCAACTACGGCCAGCATTACCTTTACAGGACCGAATACCCTGATGACGTTCTTGATGGCATAGGTGCGATAGTGAAGAGCGGCAAGCTCCTGCCCATGGATGCATGGGGGGTTGAGAACGACCTCTTCGCGCTGATGCGCAGCAGCACCTCGACGCTCAAGGAGTATATTAATTTCGTGGACAGATACTGCATGGGCGCGCAGTATCCGTTGAGCGACAACGTTTCGACGCACTTCGGCTGGCTCACGGGGTTGCTGTACAACAAAGCGGCGTTCGGGAGCGTCGCCCTGGTACAGCGCAGGTACTTCTCAGGCATGCTCAAGAAGCTTGGCTGGAAGACAAAGGTGGGTGAGCCCAGCACTGACACTATGCTCAGAAGCGCAGCGATACACGCGCTTGGCATGCTGGGTGATTCAAAGGCCGTTGCGTGGTCAAGGAATGCGTTCTCCTCATATGTAAATAGAGGCACGCAGATAGACCCTAACCTCCGTAGTGCAGTCTACTTCACAGCGGCATGGAACGGCGATGCAAAGACCTTCGACAGGTTCGTAAGCCTGTATAAGAAGGCTTCTATGCCTGACGAGAAGATGCGGCTGCTATCCGCCTTAGGGGTGTTCAGGAGCCCTGCCCTTGCTAAGAAGGCACTGCAGTTCTCCATGTCGAAGGACGTGAAGCTCCAGGACTCGATACACATACCCGCCGTGCTGTCCTCGAACCCGATGCATCAGTCGATGCTTCTGTCGTGGACCCTTAAGAACTGGAAGACGCTCCAAAAGATGTACGTGCCCGGGGCGCACATGCTTGACAGGTACGTAGAGAACATGTCGTTCGTGTCTTCCAAGGAAGAATTTACCCGGATAAGGTCGTTCTTCTCGAAGAAGGGCAACGTGCGTGGCGACATGGAGAAGGCGTACAGGGAGACGCTGGAGCGCATCGAGGCCAACATAAGGTTCATGGAGCGCAATTCAGTAAAGTAGCGCAACCCTTTTTAGCGCTGGCAGGAGCATGGAAGGCGATGGGCCTTCTGCTCTACGCGTATACTGCGCTCCTCGCCCTCATATGGCTAGGCCTCGTGGGAATAACGCTAGCCAACGCAGTCTACTCTCGGGGTGCCAGGAAAGTCCGCACCAAAAAAGGTTACCTGCCAAAGGTTCTGGTCATGGTGCCGTGCAGGGGCACGGACCTGACCCTTAGGGACAACCTGCTCTCGCTGAAAGGCCAACGCTACGAGAACTATGAAGTGGTGGCCATAGTGGACAGCGAGTCTGATCCTGCCATGCTGACCATACAAGAAGTGGGCCTGCGCCATATCGTCTCGGCGAAGAGATGGCCCACGGCGAGCGGCAAGGTGCGCGCCCTGTCGACTGCGATGACGATATTCCGCGGCTATGAAGTGTATGTTGTGGCTGATTCTGACGCTACGTTCGGCGAAGACTGGCTCCTGCGCCTCGTGTCACCGCTAAGTGACGATGGCGTGGGCGTCTCGACTGCCTTCCCATACTTCAAGCCCATGGGCGGCTTCTGGTCGAAGGTCAAGCTGGTCTGGGGGTTCGTCGGCAACGGAATGATGGAATCGCCCGCCACAAGATTCGCATGGGGAGGCTCAATGGCGTTCAGGAGAGACCTTCTCGATACGAAATCATTCAGCGAGTTCTCGTCGTCCGTGTCGGACGACATACCGATAACTAGGATAGTCAAAAGGAAGGGTCTGGGCATATACTACGTCGCGGATCGCGTCGTCACTGTCAACTCGGACGATGATTTCGTTAGATTCAAGGAGTGGTCGAACCGACAGTCGGCGCTTACCGTCCTCGGCAGCAGAAAGAATCTGCAGTACGGCATAGTGCTCTACGCGGCGAACATACTGCTCCTAATATCAGCCGTTGCATTAGCAGTGTTCACGAGTCCATTCTTCGCGGTGCTGCTGGTCCCGTTCATTGTAGGAGCTGCGAGAACCTACCTGCGGGCGGGCCAAGCAGATCCAGCGCTTATCATAGCTTACCTGATGGTAAACTTTATTTATCTGGCGAACCTGCTTGTGGCGAGCAGGATGCGAAGCATAGAGTGGCGCGGCAATACGTACGCCCTGCGGTGACCACCGCATAAGTATAAATATCTCATGCAGCGTTAACACCTAATCTTGTGATGCCATGACAAAGTACAATGAAGCGAAGGAGAGATTCAACGCGCTGATAGCCGACAGGCGGGCGTTAGTCAACGGCGCACTTCCGGTAGGACAAAACAGGTTCAGCCAGGTGGCCATAGCGAATGAGGCAATGCGGATAAGCCGCGGGCTTCATGACGAGGAGCTCAAGAGCATGCTCCGCGAGGACACTGGCATGGAACAGGACAGGAAAGACGAAGCGTACATAGCTGACAGCCTGTTGGAATGGATAGATACACATGGCACAGCGCAGGGATTCAACCAGGCGTACGCCCTTGAGGCAAGGGACTATATGCTCAGAGAAAAGGAGGATGACTGATTGCCCTGCCAGATTCAACCAGCCTCATATACTAAAGCGCAAATGTCCTCCGGAAGCAGCCAATGTATGATTTCAGGCGACTAAGCTCTAGGTACTGGTTCGGTATCCTGCGCTTTCAGGCTTTTCGCTAGCCTTCTTTCCTGCCGTCGTAGTGCCTTTTCAGCTTCCCGTCGAGT
>JAJZII010000005.1 GCA_021810685.1 Microcaldota archaeon | reverse complement strand
CGGCGCCAGCGGCTGCGGCGCATCAGGCACCGGCAGCTCATTCACGGCAACGGGCAACTGCACGGTCATCGCAACATATACGACGCAATACCAGCTGACGATGGCCAGCGCGCCTTCCAACGGCGGCACGACGAGCCCTGCCGCAGGCACATACTGGGAAAATTCCGGCACAGCCGTGCCGATAAGCCAGACTCCTAATACCAATTACGTCTTCCACCAGTGGACAGGCTCGGGCACTGGCTCCTACACCGGTGCGACCTCAAGCTCCTCTGTGACGATGAGCTCGCCCATTACAGAGACGTCATACTACTACACCCCTATAATCGTGAAGTTCTATGCGACGGGCATCATAGGCACGCCCTCCGGCACGGTGCTCACGGCTAACAGTAGTACTAACTACGCCTACGGCTCGCCCGTAGCGACGATAGGGGTTCCATACGGCTCCAGCGTGTCATACAATTACGCGTCGCCCGTGAGCGGCGGCACCAACGTGCGTTCCATATATAGTTCAATAAGCGGCTGCGGCGCAAGCGCGCAGAGCGGCTCATTCACTGCAACGGCCAACTGCTCGGTCACAGCGACGTACACCGGCCAGTACCAGCTCACGACGGCCGTGAGCCCGTCAGGCGCAGGGACAGTCAGCGCATCGCCCGCCGGCCCATGGTACAACTCTGGCACCATCGTCTCGCTTACGGCGACGCCCAACACTAACTACGTCTTCAAGAACTGGACCGGCACCACAGCAGGCACGACCAACCCGCTAAGCGTCACCATGAGCGGGCCGGTGACCGAGACGGCGAACTTCTACCCGCCTGTAAACATAACGTTCACAGCAACAGGCCTCGTGGGCACGCCCTCCGGCACAGTCGTGACGGTGGCAGGTACCAACTATGACAGCGCGCAGCTTCCCGTTCATGTGATTACCTACTATGGCTCAGGCACCACATACGCGTACGTGTCGCCAGTGAGCGGCGGCACCAACGTGCAGTCTGTATACAGTTCAATAAGCGGCTGCGGCGCAAGCGCGCAGTCCGGCACGGTCACCGCGCCAGCCAGCAGCTGCACGGTCACCGCGACGTACACCGGTCAGTACGAACTTACGATGGCCGTAAGCCCCTCCGGCAGCGGCACCACAACACCTAGCATAGGCAGCTACTGGTATGCCGCAGGCACCAGCATCGGCATCAGCGAGAGCCCCAACACTAACTACGTCTTCAAGAACTGGACGTCCAGCGTGCCAGGCAGCGGCTACTCTGGCACGTCAGCAAGTGACACTATAACGATGCCGAGCAGCGGATTGACAGAGACTGCGAACTTCTACCCACCTGTCACAGTGACGTTTACATCGTCCACCATGTCCGGCACCGATTCCAACACCGTCGTGACAGTAGGCACCACCAACTACCCGTACGCGAGCCCGCTCGCCAGCCTGACAGTGCCCTACGGCTCCTCGGTTACCTATTCGTATGCCTTAAACGTCGGCGCAGGCACCGGTACTCAATACTTATATTCTTCACTCTCCGGCTGCGGCCAGACTGCACAGTCCGCAAGCTTCACGGCAACTGCCAGCTGCACGGTCACCGCGGCGTACACGACGCAGTACCAGCTCACGATGGCGGCATCTCCGAGCAATGGCGGCACGACGAGCCCTGCCGCAGGCACCTACTGGGAGAACTCAGGTTCTTCAGTCGCGATATCTGAGACGCCATCCAAGAACTACGTCTTAGACACATGGATCGGCACCGGCACAGTCTCGTACTCGTCCACGGCCGCAAGCTCCAGCATCACGATGAATAGCCCGATAAGCGAGACCGCCAGCTATTACTCGCCGGTGCAGATAACGTACGACATATCTAGCATGTCGGGCACCTCCGGCACGGTCCTGACGACCAACAACACGAGCTACTCATACTCGCAATTCCCGGTCACGATAGGCGTGCCCTACGGCTCGTCTGTACAATACGCGTTCGCGTCGCCAGTGAGCGGATACACCAACACGCAGTATGCGTTCTCGTCACTGAGCGGCTGCGGCCAGAGTGCGCAGTCCGCAACCTTTACGGCAACGGCTGGCTGCACGGTCACCGCGGCGTACACGACGCAGTACGAGCTCACGACGGCCATGAGCCCCTCAGGCGCAGGGACGGTCAGCGCATCGCCTGCCGGCCCATGGTACAACTCTGGCGCTATCGTCTCGCTCACGGCAACGCCCAACACTAACTACGTCTTCGACGACTGGAGCGGCACTGCAACAGGCACCAGCAACCCGCTAAGCGTCACCATAAACAACAATGTGACGACAGAGACAGCGAACTTCTACCCGCCGCTTACTATAACGTTTACATCGTCCGCCATGTCCGGCACCGATTCCAACACCGTCGTGACAGTAGGCACCACCAACTACCCGTACGCGAGCCCGCTCGCCAGCCTGACAGTGCCCTATGGCTCCTCAGTTACCTATTTGTATGCCTCCACTGTCAGCGCAGGCACCGATACGCAGTATGCGTTCTCGCCATTGAGCGGCTGCGGCCAGACTGCGCAGTCCGCAACCTTCACGGCAACTGCCAGCTGCACGGTCACCGCGGCGTACACGCTGCAGTACGAGCTCACGACGGCCGTGAGCCCTTCCGGCGCAGGGACGGTCAGCGCATCGCCCAACACCGGCCCATGGTACAACTCTGGCGCTATCGTCTCGCTCACGGCCATACCTGACAATAGTAACACAGAACACGTATTCAGCAGCTGGACCGGCACCACAGCAAGCACCAGCAACCCGCTAAGCGTCACCATGAGCGGGCCGGTGACAGAGACGGCGAACTTCGCCACCCCCACCTGCGTAGTCGGCGGCGGCACCGAGTGCGGCTACTCTAATTGTGCAAGCGGCTTCAGCTGCGTCGGCAACGGCAAGTATTTTGTCACCGTGAGCGGCGGCGGATGCATCCCAAGCGGCGGCGGCAAGCAGACCGGCACCTGCAAGACTACTACCAGCACCGTCTCCACCACCACCGTCTCTACCACTTCTGTTGCTGCCACCACAACCATCATATATGCACTTATGGTCGGCAATGGGACGAACGATAATGTCTACTACGGTGAGCTGTCGAGCTCTACCTCCTGGCAGACCAGCGCTTCATACCCTATATCTTACACGAGCCCAATATGCCTGACTGACAACGCGTATGTCTACTGTATAGGCGGCATCAATTCTGCAGGAAGCTACACGGATGCTGTTTATTCCGGATTGCTGACAGGAAGCGGAGTAACATCATGGGCGTCGCAGCCGAGTGTTCCACTAGGGAGCTATGCAAGCGGGTTTGGAGATAACAAGTGCGTGCTGTATAGCGGCTACATATACTGTTACACATACGGCAGTGACGTGGTTTACTGGGCGACGGCGAGCTCCGGGACCGTGGGATCATGGAGCGCGACGACTATGTACGTGCCAACCTCTGACCTGCCATCCGGCGGAGGCTGCGTGACATATAACGGCAACTTAATATGCATTGGATCAGTCTCCGACAGCGGCTCCTTGAATGTCGCTTCATTGAGTAGCATAAGGGCTGGTTCCACGGTAGACTGGACTTACACAGGCCTACTAGACAACAATAACGTCAACAATAACCTCTACCTATGCAACGGTGACCTAGAGCCCGTAATATCATCCTCTGGCGTGGTGTTCGCGCTTGGGAATGGTTATACAGGCCCAAATACCTGCAGCGATCTTTCTTCTGAAAATGCTACTGTATTTTACACTGCGAACCCCTCAAACGGCAACTCTTACTGGTATGAGACGGGATCATCATACCCATGGGTGCTGGGTGGACAGGGGTGCTCATATGCTCCCGGAACTTCTAACCTCTACTGCGCCGGAGGAGCTGATGTCGCAACTCCAACCTCAACTTCACAGTACACGAGTAATTATATTTACAGCGCTGACACATCAACTAACAATATAAACTCATGGCCTTTGATAGGAACGTTACCTATATCCGCCTACGATAGTCCATTCATAATATATACTACAACGAGCGTCAGCACCACCGTCACTACAATCTCAGTCACCGGCAGCTGCGTAGTCGGCGGCGGCACCGAGTGCGGCGCCGTTAACTGCGCAAGCGGCTATACATGTGTGGGCAACGGCAAGTATTTTATCACCGTGAGCGGCGGCGGATGCACCGAAAAGCCCTCCGGCAGCGAGTTCGGCACCTGCGAGAGCACGAGCGTCAGCGTCACGACCGTCAGCGTCTCCACAGCAACCATCTCCACGAAACCCACTACCTCAGTCAAGTCCACAGCCTCTATCTATGGCGATACCCAGATATTGCTGGCGGACGGCATCTACGAGAACGCGTCAAATATAACCCCGGGGACAGTCATATTATCATATAACCTAAACACCCACAAGCTGCAGCCCTCGGTCGTGTCCGACGTCCAGGTGCTCACCTCCAGCAACAAGTACATATTCAACAAACTGCTCCAGACAGACAGCGGAGAGCTGCTGTTCATAAATGGCAGGTGGGCGAGGGCATACACTGCCAAGGTGGGCGATGTGCTCTTCGACCCGCTCACTAACACCAACGTGACCATAACATCGCTGCAGGTGCTGAAGAAGGGAGGCAAGGTATACGACTTCCTCGGCACGCCGGTCAACAACTACATAGCCGACGGCTACCTCATCGACAAGGACAAGACCATAGGCGATTCGGTCTTCGGCAACGCCACGATATCCATGGCCAACGGTGCCGGCATCCCCGTCAGCTCGCTCAGGCAGGGCGATGTTGTCATGAGCTACGACATACAGACTGGCAGGCTTGTGCCTAGCACCGTGACTTCGATGGATATTGTATACGGCAACCAGACCTATACTATAAACGACAAGCTCGTCGTGGACGGCCAGGAGGATCTCCTGGTCAACGGCCAAAACATGCTGGCGAGGAATGTCAGGATAGGCGACAGCCTATTCGACCCGCTTACACGCCAGAACGTCACTGTAACGAGCATAGTAATAGCGAACACCACGAAGAAGACGTTCTACGACATAAACACCGAACCGATAGACGACTACGTCGTCGACGGCTACCTGGTTACGTGATCCAATGCAGATAGGAAGCGAAGCGCCTACGCAATCAGACCAGACGGATGCAGCTGCGCCTCCTCTTGGAATGACGCAGGGACTGCAGCCGATATCCGGCAGGAGCCGTGCAACTACTATAATCGTGACCATCGCGGTGCTCGCCGCGGCGATAGGGGTAATAGGTTACTTCCTCCATGTGCAGGGCACTGGTACAACTACGCATACCACCGTAACAGTAAGCCCGCCTGCACCTAACACGACCACTGCGCCAGTTACCACAACAACGCCGCGCAACACCAGCTTCGTGCCAGTTGACATACTCAAGCCTGCGTACGCCCTCTACGGACTGCCTAACGCTTTGCGTTTCAACAACTACGGCATCGGGCCGTCAGGTTCGCTCACAGAGTCGTTCTTTGTAGGCGCAACGGGCAGTAACATTGCAGAGTACGGCCTCAACTTTACGTACCTGCTCGTCGGGAGTCCCACCGAACCCGCGCTCAACTACAGCATGCCCGTACCTGCGCAGTATTCCAATGCCAGCTATCCCGTAGGCGTCATAATACAGACGTTCAACTTCAGCAGCAGCTCTGACGCGGCGCACTTCTTCTCACTATTCCAGTATAACAACACGCTGAATGACACTGTGAACCGCTCAGTCAACAGCTCGGTGCAGGGCTACGTATCCGAGACGAACTTCTCCGTTGTGCGCAGCATACCTGCCAACTCGAGCAAGGCTGGATGGTACAAGACTATGATCACCGCCAACCATACAGTCCTGGACGGCGTGCCTGTGTCAGTACTATCGTTCTCGCCGATCTACCAGCGCATGGTGCAGTACCAGCTGGCCTTCCGGAACAACAGTACAGTAATCATAGTCATAACGTTCGGCGTGGCCCACAGCTTCGACAGCTCATATTCCACAACTATAGCCACGAACATCATAAAGACGCTGCAGGTATTGTCATGAGCCAGAGGAGGCGTAGCCGTGCAGCGGCCAGCAAAGGCAGGCACACTCTTGCAGTCGCGCTCATCGTTGCGGTCGCTGTGACAGTCATAGCCGTTATTGCATATATCAATCCCCCGCCTTATATCCTATCGACTCCTGTCGCAGCGCCGTATGCCACTGTGCCAGGCCTGACGGCGACCGACCTAGCGGCCGTCGTGCCAGGCCAAGAGTACACGACAGTGATGCAAAATAACAGCACGCTCTTCGCTTCGCAGCTGAGGGTGGAAGGGTATGTGTCGGCCACGGTCTCAGTGTTCAACGCCACAGGCAACTACAGCAGGGCGCGCAACCCTGCGGTCATAGCCTCTGAGATGCTTGTCATGGCGAACACATCGTCCGCGACCTCCGAGCTGGATTCGCTGCTGTTCTACTCAAACAACGCCAACCAAACAGTGAGCAGTTTCAACTACACAACAATGCCCGGCGGCGTGTCGAGAACCGTGCGCATCTACTCAGTCAACTCAATTGCCGTCTTCAACAGTTCTGTGGCAGGTGCGCTTAACCTCGGCAACATACACATGCCTGATTATCAGTACGCAACCGTCTTCGAGCGCGGCACCACCGTGGCGATGGTCTTCGTTAATAGCTACGTTCCGTCGGCGAACTTCAGTTCTTACTCGATCGCGCTAGCGGAAAGGCTTGCCGGACGGGTGCAATGAGCTTAGCAAGCACTATAAATGTTGAAGCAGAAGAAGAGAAAGAAGATGTCGTGATACTATGGCAAGACATATGCGCAGAAATGTCATTTATGCAGCTGCCGCTATCGCGATAGTCACCGCAGTAGCAGGCTTATATCTTTACCACACTCAAAATTCCCTGGTCAACATACCAAACTTGACTCTGGGAGATGTCGCAGCCTACGCTGGGCCAAACTACGCCGCCTACGAGGTCGGCGCCCAAGCCAAGATATACGTTCCTGCGGAACCTCAGTACCTTGAGTCATCGGTTTCGGTATTCTCACTCACCAACAAGACGCTGAACATGACCTCTTACCCGAACCTCATCACCTCTTCCGTATTCCTCATGAGCAGTTCCTCAAGTGCTTCGTACGCCGCGGCTTCCATGCTGCAATCCGTCTACAACGTCAGCCCGCAGCTTGTCGGTGCGGTCTTCAGCAACGAAACCAGCGTCAACTACACTTACAACGGCACGACCGTCAAAATTTATGGGGTTCCATACGTGGCAGTGTTCAACAATTCGGCGCTCTCGACCAATGCCTCGTACGACGGGCCAGTGTATGAATACAACACCCTCTTCAGCTACGATCATTATGTGGGCAGCATAGTCGTAAACGGCTACGCTCCGCAGGTCAGCCAGCCGCTAACCATTAAGCTGACGGAGGCGCTTATCAGGAAGCTCTACAACGCGCCGGCGTAGCCCCTGGTCATGCTTCTGCTTGTGTTGCGCATATACGATGCACAGCAGAACAGCAAAAAGGCATCGCTCAACATAGCGCAAAGCACAACTGCGAAAGGCTTGCGACTGGGCACTTCTTGCACTACTTATCATAAGTGTGAGGTCTTACTACTACTCATGGCCCGTCTGCACTACATGCCCGGAGGCAAAAAGCCTTGGCAATTTGGTGCGCATCAGCATAAAGCTGTCGCCCTTCTCTACTTGTATGGCCTTTTCTAACTTGAGCGATATGGAATTCCCGTCTGTTCTGACCACACTTGCGTTGGTGTATGAGAAGTTTGATATGAAACCGTAAACCTTCCCGGTCTGCAGGTCTTCCTTGGCTACACCTGAGAGCCTTATGCTGCAGTCCACTGCCGCAACGGGCTTCACCTCCTTGGCAGTGAGCAGGTCGCCCTTCCTTATGCTGTCGGTGTCGATGCCTTTGAGCGCGAGCCCAACCCTTGTACCTGTGCCAGCTTCCGCAATGTCCCTGTCCTGGCTCTGTATCGACCTGACTACGGCTTTCCTGCCTGAACTGTGGAAGAGCTCGTCATGGACCTTCACCGAACCCCTGGTCACAAGGCCGAGCGCTACTGTGCCAATGCCCTTCACATCAAAGGCCTTGTCGATGTCAATCCGTGCATCGACATCAGGCTCTCCGCTTCCGGCACTGAATCCCTTTATGCGCTCCAGCACATCGCCCCTGCCTACGACCGTGAGCTTTCCGATGCCGGCCTTCCCTACAATGCCGGAAACGTCGCTGTCGTCCGTCAGCAGCACCTCATTGTCCATCAGCGAGCACGCGACCACCATCTCTCCGAAGAGGCTGTCGACGTCGCGCGTGCTGAGCAGCACCTGCTGTGCAAGGAGCAGCGTTTCTGCCGCTGCGTAGAACTTATCCTCCATGGATGTTGGCGCGAGCGCGACAATCACGTGGCCGTCGATGGTGCTGTTGTAGAATGTGATGCTGTTCTCAGAGCCCTTCTTGCCGACGAGCTGTGCGAGCTCGGGGTCCAGGGGCACTGCCACTACGTGGTTCAAGCGCTATCACCTATTGTCAAGGGGGCAGGCGCACTGCCGAAACCTGCAAATCCCAACCATAATCGATGTCAGCAAATAAAAACGTTGGTGATGCCGCGGTGCACGCGTCATGTATTCGTCGCTATGCGCAAACCTTTTTATATTTTAATGTTGTTACATTAAAACACATAAGGGTGTGACGATGAAGGGAAAATCGCAGCCGAAGCGAAAGTACACAACGATAACGATCCCGGCGCCGCTATTCGAGAAGATACGTCAGAGCATAAGGGTCACTGGTTTCTCGTCAGTGTCGGATTACGCGACGTACGTGCTGCGGGAGACGATGTCCGAGATGGAGATGAAGAGGTCGGGCTCCAAGGGCGCAGGTACAGCGGGGGTGCTGGCGAAGCTGAAATCCCTAGGTTACGCGTAGTGGTACAATGCCTAAAGAGAACATAAGTGAAATAGCAGGCGCACTCTGGAAGACCCAGGGCAAGAAGCAGTGGGAACAATTCGCCAAGGGGCTGAAGGGGAGCGGCCTGAAGTACTACCGCGTCGTCTACGCTAACAAGAAGCTCACGAAGGCCCAGGACCTGACGAAGTCTTATGTCGAGCTCTACGATGCCAAGCAGAAGCTGGTCACGAAGGTGCCCCTATTCGAAAAGAGGGGTGCGAAAGTATCCGGGGCCACATACTACCTGAAGGGATTGCTGACGATAAACAAAGTCGGCGAGTGGATAAAATGATAAAGCAGGACCTGAAGACACTGGAGGAGAAGAGCATATACATCATACGCGAGGCGCAGATGAAGTTCAGCAATGTGGCGGCGCTCTGGAGCATGGGAAAGGACAGCACCGCGATGCTGGCGCTCACAAGGAAGGCGTTCATGGGCAAGATACCTTTCCCGGTCATACACATAGACAACGGCATAGACTTCCCCGAGACATATGCCTTCAGGGAGGAGCTCGCCAAGAAATGGAACTTCAAAGTAATAGTCGGGCAGAGCGAGATAAAGCCCGACCTCATAGGCTCAGCCTGCTGCGGCAAGAATAAGCCAGATACGCTGAAGAAGATATTGAAGGAGCACGGCTTCGACGCGCTCATAGTCTCGATACGCAGGGACGAGCACGGGATACGCGCCAAGGAGCGCTACATGAGCCCCCGCGACAAGAACTTTGCCTGGGACTACAAGAACCAGCCGGCTGAGCTCTGGGACGACTACACATCGAAGCTGGACGCCGCCGGCCATGTGCGCGTGCATCCGCTTCTCGACTGGAACGAGATAGATGTATGGAGCTACGTAAAGAAGGAGCGCATACCTGTAAATCCGCTGTACTTCTCTAGGAACGGCTTCAGGTACAGGAGCCTGGGCTGCACTCACTGCACAATAGCCCTCAAATCAAACGCCAAGAATGTTGACGATATAATAAAGGAGCTCGAGACCACGAAGCAGGAGGAGCGTTCCGGCAGGAGCATGGACAAGGAGCATGAATATGCCATGCAGAAGCTCAGATCACTGGGCTACCTATGAAACGGTGAGTCATTGATAGTCAGGAACGTAGCGCTTCTGGGTCACAAGGACCACGGAAAGTCAACGCTGATTGGCAACCTTCTGATGCAGACGGGAGCTGCCACGAAGGTGCGCATAAAGGAGGCAGAGGAGTACAGCAAACGCCTGCACAAGGACTTCGAGCCTGCCTTCATCCTGGACAGCTTCGCCGAAGAACGGCTCAACGAGATGACCATTGACACCACTCGTGCAGAAATAAAGCACAAGGGAATCGCATTTGCGCTCATAGACGTGCCTGGCCACGAGGAGCTCATAACTAACATGATAAGCGGTGCGAGCTACGGCGAGCTGGCGGTGCTGCTCGTCTCAGTCAAGCCAGGAGAAGGCATACGCGACCAGACTAAAAGGCACCTCTTCATAGCGCACATGCTGGGGATGGACAGGCTCGTAGTGGCGGTCAACAAGATGGATACTGTGGATTACGGCGAGGAAGCGTTCAGGTCCGTAGAGCTCGGCCTCAGGAGTTTCATTGCCAAGATAGGGTTCGCGAAGCGCAACGTCAGTTTCGTCCCAATATCAGCATATCTGGGTGAGAACCTCGTTAAACCCAGCAAGTGCATGCGCTGGTACAGGGGCAAGCCACTGCTTGAAGTGCTTCACGCTAGCGCGAAGCTCAGGGCTGCTGCCGCAACCGGTTCAGCTCTGAGGATGCTGGTGCAGGGTACAATACCTTCCAACGAAGGCGACCTGGTCGCCGGGAAGATGGCCAGCGGCTCGATAAGGGTAGGCGACTCTGTCGCAATACTGCCGGCTGGGTTATCAGCAAGAGTCCGCCGCATAATCGTAAAGGACAGGAGTGCGAAAGCCGGAAAGGCAGGAGAGAACATAGCCGTGCTCCTGGATAAGCCCATTAACAGCGAACTCCGCGGCTCTGTGCTAGCCGGCGCTAATGGCGGCCTCAATGTCACTGACAAGGTAAGGATGCGCATCTTCGTCACGCACACCTTCGGCAGGCGCATGCACGTGAAGTTCAACGGCGTCGAGATACCGTGCAGGAGCGTGAAGATCCTGCGCAACATTGACGCCACTACAGGCGATCACTACGGCCCTACGGCTGTCAAGCCGCTTGATGCCGTGGAAGCCGAGGTCATTCTTGCGCGCGGAATCCCTGTAGAGAGCTACGCCAGTACCAGGGAGCTGGGAAGGTTCGTGCTCTACACTGGCAGGGAGTTCGCTGGAATAGGGGTTGCGGAATGATATGCCGAGCAGGCCGGCTCACCGCGCCAGCCACCTGAAGACTGCGTCATACCTCCTAAGCATCTTTTCCCTGCTGAACGTCCTGCGCACGTAACCATAAGCGCGCCCCCCCATCGTCGCGCAGAGCTTGGGGTCTGAGTATAGCGCGTAAAACTTGGCAGCGAAGTCGTCGACGTCCCCATACCTGTACACCATGCCATTGAAGCCCTTGGTGACTATGTGCTTCATGGGCTTGTAGGAGAGTATGGAGTTGTTCTTGTCGTTCGCGAGCACAGGTATGCCGCATGCCATCGCCTCCATGAATGTGTGGCTGAGGCCCTCCCATTCCGACGTGGAAACCATGAACGAGCTGGCGTTGTACTGCTCGACCAGCGCGTCCTCCTGCACGAATCCCATGAAACGGACGTTCCTCTCTATGCCAAGCTTGGAGGTTATCTCGGCGTAGGTCGCGGCGTCCGGTCCTGTGCCGCAGACTCTCACGAGCTCCTTGCCTGAAAGCTCAGGGTGCAGCGTCACGACGCGCTTGATTCCCTTGAGTAGGAAGGAGAACTTCTTCTGCGACTCCTCTAGCCTTCCGACCGTTATCGCAGCGCCGTCCTTGCTCTCATCCATTACTATAAACTGGTCGTGCGGCGCTATCGGTATATACACGACACGCGTGCGTTTTGAGAAGTATCGCTTCGCGTGCGCCGTCATCTCAGCGTTTATGCCGACGTAGCAGTCAAGCCAGGCGTACATGTCGGCAAGAAGGTTGAGCGCGTACGACTTAGCCCCAAAGTCTCTGATTGACTTCAGTACTTGAGTCTTCATGGTGCGCACCGCGCTCTTTGCAACCTTTTCGGCGTCGCTGGGGTTGCCGACCACGCGCACTATCTTAGAAAAGAGGCGCTTGGGCGGCGAACTGTAATAGTGCGTGACTATTGCCACCCTGTCTATGTAAATGATCTTGGGGGTGTGTCCATGCAGTCTGACATACTGGTCCACTATCATGGCGTCGCGTATGGAATTCATGCAGATAAAGTCATATTCTGTCTTGAGCAGCTCCTCAAGCCCGATGTGTCCAAGCCCTTTCTCGAACGGCTCGAAGTCCGCGAAGACATCTATCTGGTACGGCATCTTCTCGCGGAGGTGCCTGTAGAACTGGTAGGTGTCCTTTGCGCTGCCGCCTCCAGCGGTGCTGAACGAGCCCGATTCCATGAGAAGCAGACGTTTCATCATCTGAACGACCTCCGCTGGCGCCTCTCCGCCTTATTGAGCTTGTCTTTGTCAATGCCCTTGACAATCGTGAAGTCGCCTGGCACTCCGAAGCTCTCAGAATACACACTCTTGCTGAAGAGCCTGTCGGTGGCGTTGCGGTCGCCCGCGATAACTGCCTCTATAAATGGCCTGACGTTTACCAGCGATGCACTGCCTTTCCTCTTTCCTGCTGAAAACCTTTTCGGCACCATCACAGCTAGCGGCACACGCACTATCTCATCATGCAGCGCGCTGCCGTGGCCTATGAAGCCGTGCTCGCCGAACTCCTGGCCGTGGTCCGAAGTCAGTATTATCACCTGGTCGTCGCCGTAGCGTTTCACAAGCTCCTCCACTATCTCCGCCGCGTATCCGTAGCCCATGCGCGAAGCCTTCGCATACAGGCGTTTCCATTTGCTCACGAGCTCCTGGCCGGGTCCTTCCTTAAGGAACGAGCTGTACCACTTCATGTCCTTGCCCTTTCCAGACATGTAAGGGTCGTGGGCTTCCATTATGTTTATGAAGAGGAAGAACGGTTCCTTGAACTTCTGCGCCCGTACCATCGCGACGGTATTGTGTCCGCCCTTCTCCAGGGGCCATCCCTCTATGGCTTTCGCGCGCAGCTTCCTGAGCAGGTTCCTGAATGTGAGGTAACCTGTCATCGGAAGACCAGTGATTTCGGTTATCAGCGCTGGGTCGTCCCTCAGCATAGCGAAGCCTATCTTCACGAAGCTTCCGCCGTACCTCTCCCTATACTTAGAAAGCAGGGGCTTCAGCCGCTTCGGTACTTCTATGGCGTGGCCTGCAAGGTCTGTGTAATATGACTCTTCCTTGAAGAAGTCGAACTCATCGAAGCCATAGAGCGGGTGCACGTAGGGGTTTGCGGATATGCAGTATGTGGTGTATCCTATGTCTTTCAGGTCGCTTACCATCGTGCGCTTCCTGAGCTTTATCTTCTCTATGTCGAGTGCCTTAACACTTCTTGTCTCATGTGCCCCGTGCTTGCTGGGGTACATGCCTGTGAGCAATGACGCGTGTGACGGCAGCGTCCACGGCGCCGGCGCAATGCAGCTGTCTAAAACAATGAACCTTCCCAGCTTGGAGAGGCTGCCGCTACGCCAAAGTTTTCTGAACTCGTCGAGCCTGAGCGTGTCCAGTACTATGATAGTTATGTTCGGCTGCCCGTTGATCAAGGCGCTCCCCTGCTGAACTTGGGAGCTAGGGTTTAAATTCGTTGCACAACAGCAGCATGGCAGATTGCATCCGAATTGCCGCATTTCAGATTAGTTGCATCACCCTGCCCATGAATGGTGTGGGTTTACACTTGCATAGATGATGTGGGGTCAATATCTCTTGTATTTCAGGGACTTCCTATGAAGGACCACATGGAGAACTGCCCTGAGCTAAGCTGCAGACGCGACAGATAATCTTACTAGTCGCCGGCTGAACCGTCGTCTATCTCTATTATTTGGCCCTGGCCCAGTCCGCTTGGCCAGCTGTCCAGCTTCACGCAGAGCATCGACTCGGCTACCTTCTCCACCCTACCAGGCCAAACCTTCTCGTCCTTGTCAGTATATTGCGCGCTCATGCCGACAAGTTCCTCCATAGGCTTGTCGGTATTCGGTATTACGAGCAGTTCCGTCTCGTTGAGCACGGCTATTATAGCAGTTATCATGTTACCACCTCAAACAGATTAGAATCCACCGAGCACCTATAAATATCATTACGGTGCATTACCATCTAAAATCCGTGGTGCTGTGGCTTTAGGCATGCTGCGCGCTGGACAGGTTCAGAACGTCGAGGAAGCCGCCGCGCTTCTGCGCACACGCGAAAGCACGAGGGCCGCCGACATGATGGACGGCGCGTGCGCATTCATGGAAAGGTTCACGGACAGGAAAATGATACGACCTGTAATTGAGCTTGACCTTGCGGCGCTCCAGAGAGGCTTCCGCATATCCAATGCCTTCCGCTACGATTTCTCATCAGGGCTGAAGCCTGGCGTGCTTCACCTCGCGCCAATAACTGGTGTCAACGACTTCTACATAGCTACAGGTTTGGCGATGCACAACCTCGAGCGCGTGCACCTAGATACGCAACTCACGCAGTTAGGGATGCGCGAGTTCAGGGAGGGCGTCATAAGGGCGGGCGCAATGCTCTTCGGATATCTCTACCAGTTCAGGGGCAGCGGCAGGCGGGAGACGGCCGGGACGTGATGCTCGGCTTCGGTGCGCTGGAGCACATGGAGTACTCGATGGCCGTCTACAACCAGGCGAAAATGAGGTACGTTCTCGTGGTGTCACAGGAACTCTCCAACGAGACCTATATGTACAACGCGATGATGGACCTGATGCTGAGGCAGAATCGCATGGACGCGTCGAAGACTGCCGCCTCCCTGCTCTCAGAGGGGCTCCACGAGTTGCGCGATGGGCTGATAAGCTTCGCGCAGAGATACCCGTTCTCAAAGATTTATGGTAGGAAGCTGCCGACCGCCAGCTATTAATATCTGACCGTCCGCAATATGTTTATGCCTGAAAGTACTGCTCCCAGGTCCGTGCGGTACAACACGATAATCGCCACTGACGAGCATGGCCGAGAACAGGTCATCCATCCGCTCACCAGCGTCGGAATGTACGAGGCCGTGCACAATGCAGACCATGGCAGCTCTCTTGGAGTTGTGTGCGTACCCATCAGCCACATCGTTTTCACGCCGAAGCCGGGAAGCGAGCTGAGCATAATTGTGCAGACTGAACTCAACTATCTTACCAGATGGATAAGGCCCCACATCCCAGAGTACACATCCAGCGGCAGGATAGGCATACTCGCCTTCAATCTTCCGCCGATAGAGATGCAACACCTGCAGAAAGCCTACCAGTCTATGAAGGAGTCGCTCGCTGAAGGTGATGTCATATATGTAAAGCTTTCAGTCTACAAACTCAAATCCAAGAACAAAGACTACTCTTCAGTGCCGTTCTTCGCTCCAAAATCCGAGGATAAGCGGCCTTACCCACTTGCTCTTTCCAGGCCGTACTTTGAGTTTTTCAGGGGTGCTGCCGTAAAAAACAGCGGCAACGTGCAGTCCGATGGCAATACCCATGTGGCCGATGTGCAAACGCCGAAGCTCCGCACGCTTGATGACTACTGCGATGACCCCAAAAACAAAGACGCACCGCGTATGCTCCGAACGCTCGATAAATTCTGATTTGCCTCAATATCTGAGCATTCTGCCTATGTCGGCAACCATCGACCGCGCATATTCCTTGCTGTCAACGCCGAAGAAATAATACGGCACGCTGGTGAGCTTCTCTATGCTCCCGTAGCGCCCTTTGAAGTGCTCGAGCAGTGCCTCATCGCTGCGCCTTGAGCCATTCTGCCGATCGGCGAGCCATGCGATGTAAAGAAGTGACAGTTGGTGCTCCGGCGACGGCACCAATATGTTCGTGCCACATATGTTCCTCATCAGCATCGAGTGGCTGAGGAGGTCCGTGACCGGTATGCCTGAGAACGAGTGCTTGCCTACGGTGTACTCTCCGCCAGCGACCTCGGTTATGGCAGCCTCGACAGCGACAAACCGTTCGTGGGTAATCCCAATCTCGACCGCTATCGAGTTCACCTTGTCATACATGCCTATGAACCTTTTCCTCACCTCCTCAACGCAGAAACCGAGTGAGTTGGCGAGGCGGTTGTCCACCCTGGCGTATATGCCGTTGTGCATCATGTAGTTTATCGCAGATACTTTCGCATCCGAGCCGTAGCTCACAGCGTTGACTGCGGGGCCGTACATCAGCAGTATCTTGTCTGCAAACGTTTCCCTGACGCGCCTGTTCGAATTTATTACTATCTCAGCAGCATAGCTCCTGTCTTTCCCATCAACTGTTGCGTCCATGCTGTTGCATGGTATGGTTCTGTTATTTAGTTTTTGCGCCGGCGCTTCGCCCTAAAATTCCACTGGGCATCACTCAACAGGGTCCAGTGAGCATGTGTAAAGGTCTTCCTAGCGCATGCTACTTCAACAGGCAGCCGAGAGGTAATACGGCCGAAGGTCGACTGCGCCTCGAACTACGGCGACTAACGGTCATCAACTATCAGGCGCTGAAATAGTTGCGCAAAGATACGCAATCCTGATGGCTCACTGGCTGTCGCATTCTCCGTGCTCTGTCCTGAGCTCCGGCAGCCCGAAGACTCCTTCGAGCCTGGTCTTGTTGCGCTCATACACGTTCCTGAGTTTCAGTACGTGCTTACATGGCCTGCCGTGGTAGTGCGTGCTCTCGCATCTGCAATGGCCCACGCCAGCTATATCGCGCCCGTTGCCGATGTGGATGGGCGCCACGACGTAGTGGTAGAGGTCGTGCCTGCTGTCGCTCCTGACGAAACCTATTACGAGCAATATGCCGTTGACCGGCGCGGCGTTTGCGATATGCACGCTTCTGTCGCTGCTCGTGAACCTGCAGTCGAAGCTGCGAAGCTCGTCCTTCGTGAACAGGTCAGGGACATAAGGTGCATGCTGCCGCGCTTCCCTCCCTGCCGAACGGCGGTCCGCAGTCACGTTGGTCACGAAATTACCTCCTTATGCTAACGACCGTTATGTTGAAGACGAGGGTCTTGCCCGCAAGCGGCGGGTTGAAGTCAATCGTTGCGTTGGTGGCATTGACTGCCGTGACCAGCCCGTGCAGGCCCCGCGACGTAGTCACTATCTCGCCTATCACAGGCGCGTTGGCGCCGAACGCCGATAAGGGTGCGGCCGCGAACAGGCTCTGGTTGACATAACCATAGGCTTGGGCCGGCGGCACTGTGACCGTCTTGCTCTCGCCCTTGCTCATGCCTATGACTGCATTGTCGAACCCTGGTATGACCTGGTTCGCCCCGACCGTGAAGTTGAAGAGGGTGCCGTTCCTGTTGGTGTTGAATATCGTGCCGTTGGTGAAGCTGCCAGTGTAGTAGACGCTGACGCTGTCTCCCACTGCTACCGTGCCGCCAGCAGCAGTGCTGGCGAAGTACGCCGCCACTATAAGTATTACTGCAAGGGTCGCTATGCCTGCTATATACAGCGGCTTGATGCTGAGCTTTCTCTTGGCCTTCTGTTGTTCTTCCATCGAAATCACATGACTCTGCGCGCCTGTATGCCGCGCACTGTAGTCGTTTTGCGGCAACGTATATAATGCTATGCCGGCGGAACCCTTTCACGCGCGTAAAGGTGCGGCAGGCGAGGGGTCGTAAACTGCAGGCTCCGGAACAAAAGTCATCATGCTATATTTGCTTTACTACCAGCGCAGGGCCAACCCAGTCAGGCAATAATATAAAAGGCGTGGAATCAGAACCGATCAGGACAGGAAAGGCGGAAAGGACGCCGAAGCGGCTTTGGCGCAGAAAATACGGGCAATGCGACCGCCGGCCCTGTTCCTAGAGCAGCAGTCCATCAGGATGGATTCTTGGCCAATGCTGACAATTTATCAGCCAGATTCCCAAGCTCTGCTGACAGAACGTTGTCGCCACCCTCAATCGCCCACCTTTTCAGGGCAATGCAGAGCTGCTGCGCGGATTCCACGTGCTGGTAGAACTCCATGCTCCCAGCCTTGCCAAGCTCCACTACCTTTATTGTGTCTCTGACAGAGATTGCTAGCGCATCAAGCATGTCCCTGCCCTTCACTGTCCTGTCAAGGCTGCTGGGCTCTGCCAACCGCAGCACGCTGGCTAGGCCCAACGATATATATTCCTTGGTGGTAAGCTGCTTCTCCACCATGCTGATCCTCCTGTAATATGATACAATATTGTCTGCGTCCTGATATTAATATGTTGCCATGTTTTTGATATTCATGGATACCGAAAGGCGCAAAAGCGACGCCTGTTTCTCTGCAGTTTTGCCTCCAATTTGTTTCCCATAACTATGACATTTTAAGTATATTAGTAAAATAGCATTTAGTAAAATGCACCAATTTGGATATAAATAAATTATTTGCTTCGGGAAGGTTTAAATACGGGATTAAAGGAAGCTCAGCGGATGAGGTACTAGTGATTGGTAAAGATGATACTTTGAATGGGGAACCGGAGTGCTTTGAAAAGAGGCGGCGTTTGCAAGGGGGGTGCAAATGGGCGACGAGGGAGAGGTCAAAACAACCAGGATAATATCCGTGGGGTGCTTGGGAGGGGGCGCCTCATACTTCAGCTCTGAGAACAATGTAGGCCTCTATGCCTGGCTTAAGGATCGTGTGTCCGATGGCCGGGCCCCGGACCATGTCGTCTTCCACGGCGAGGCCCTTCCGGAAATCTCCCGCTTCGTGACCAGGGCGGGCATGTCAAAGAACCTAATACTCCAGGAATTCATCAACGATCTGGACGGCGCAGTCATATTCATAAAGCCTTATTTAAGCAGGATAGCTGAGACGATCCGCCAGAACAATGCGAAGACCGGCCAGGGCTCCGGCATTACCTACATCTGGGGTCCGAGCGACATCGAGAACAGGAAGCGGGAGTACGACCTGATAGTGACCATGTTCGAGTACAGTCCCGAGCGCATAGTAGACAGCATGAAAAGCTACCGCGACAAGGTCGAGATTGACATAAACGGCTCGATAGAGAGTCTGATGCGCGCCCGCGAGAAGTACAGAGAGGCAATTCTATTGCTCGAGTCAAAGGCTGCAGCGTCGGGCCAGGACGCCAAGGCAGCAGCAAGCCTAAGGAAGGGCATTGACAACTATAAGGCCGAGATAGAATCCATAGATGGGAAGCTCTTCGAGCGTAAGACTGAACTCGAAGACTACAAGCACATACACGAAAAGTACACCGCTCTACTGCGCTACTGGGCCCGCAGTAACCAAGGCAAGGACATAGACGAGCTTGCACATACATTCAAGGACAGGTTCGACTCGGAGTTCTACGAACTCTACGCCATGGAGCAGGGGTCTTCTGGCAAGCCTCCGGAAGTTGTGCGCAACGAGGTGCAGGCGGTGCTGGAGAAGACGCGCGCGCAGATGGAGAAGCTCGATCCCGAGAACGACAGGGTGGAGTACGAAAAGCTCGAGACCATGGTCAAGAACCTCGGCAACCTGGTCACGAAGTATTCCTATGAGGGCATCAGCGATGCGAAGCAAAAGGCCTCGCAGGAGAATGAGGTGCGCCTCGAGCGCGAGTGGCGCTTCACGCACAACATTCCTGGCACCCCTGAGCTGACGCGCATCGCCGAGGAGATCTCGCGCGCTACCATCATTGCGAGCATAAAGGACGCATTCGGCAGGCGCATGGACGTCAACGTCGTGACCAGCAACTCCGAGAGCGTGAGCATCAACGGCTTGGACGTGGTTGTGGCCAACAAGCCCTCTAACTCCTCGCACGCCTTCACACATACCAGGGAGCAAGAGATCCGCGGCCTTCTGCGCGGCAGGAATGTCTCCAACATGAACATAGTAATCACATCGCGGAGCCCCTCAAGCCACGTGAACATATCAGCGGAAGGCACGCGCGGCGACTCCACCATCTATCATCTCGCCAGCTGTCCGTTCGTGGATCCGCAGAAGCTGAAAGAAGCGAACAACGGCAAGCTCAAGACATGGTTTACCAACCTTGCCTCGAAGACGGTCCCGAGCTCGGGCTTCGACGAGCTCGAAGTGCAAAACTTCTCGGTAAAGCACACCTTCCACACCTCCAACGAACTCAGCTTGCTGGCGGGGAAGGAAATGAGGTTCCAAGCGCGTGTGCTGGCGAAGGCCATACGTACCATAGCGACGAGCAGGCTGACCCTGGACCAGCTCGACGGAGGTCTGGACAGCAAAGACAGGCTCCAGCTCGGGAGCAAGCTTCCGAGCGAGCTGAGGCGCAAAAAGATAGCACAGTACTCTGACGACGTTGCTGATGGTGATTCGAAGCCGGAGGTGCAGGTAGAGACCAAATGGCTGCTGCCGAGGGCCCTAAGGGACCTCGGGGTTGACATAAACGACAAGCAGTCCATGTATGAGCTTGCGAAGGCTGCAGAGACGATGGACTACGATGCCATTACCAATACTAAGGTGGCCGAATGGCTCAGGGGCTATATCGGCCTTCGGTCCACAGCCGACAGCATGGCCAACCGTGTGAACTTCCTAATGCTCACTGACATGCACATAGGCGGCCCCGGCTCCGGTTACCCGAACAAGCGCCTGCTCAGCTCCATAAGCCGCTACGTCATGGACAACTACGCTACCAAGCGCGTGCCCTACGTGCTGGTGCTTGGGGGCGACGACATAGAGGGTTTCCTGGGCAACTATAAGTACGAACCGTACATAGACGGCAGACCCTCCAACGAGTACCTGCACCAGCGCTTCCTGATCCGCGAGGGCCTGGCCCC
>JAJZII010000064.1 GCA_021810685.1 Microcaldota archaeon | reverse complement strand
CGAAAAGGAGATTGAGACCCACATACGTGAAGGTCATCTTCCTCTCATCCTGCTGGATTGGACCAAGATAAAGGGCGTCGATGCGCCTTTCATGGGCCACATGGGCGTGCTGACAGGCTTCGATGATGCAAACTTCTACTTCCACCACTCAGGTCCGGGGTCGCCGCAACCCAACATGCCGATACTAAGGAAGAGGCTCATGGCTGCATGGAACGCACCTGGCACGGACAACGATATAGTCATAGTGTACGGCAAGCGCTGATTAAGGGGCAGGCACAGGTAGGGTCAGATAAGCTTCCCCTGTGCAAGCCTTTCAGAGCCTCCGCCCTTGAAGGACATGCCAAGCTTCTTGGCACGGTCATTGGCGAGCTCCATGGCGTTCTTGCCGCTCTTCCTGCCGGCGACGCAGACCATGTTCCTCTCCTTGTTATATAGCACAATCGTAGCTTCGGGGTAGGCGTCCGCAACCGCAGTTGCGACAGCCCTCATCGTCGCGCTGTCATAATCGACCTCCTTCACAACGTCGCCGGATTGCGCGGCTTGCATTATCTTAGCCTTCTCAGCCTCAATCACCTGCGAGAGCGCAGCCCCGTTCTCCTTCCGGAGCCTCTCAAGCGCCTCGGCCTGCTGTTCAACGCCCTGCACTACCTTGTCCGCGTCAACGTTGATGGCGGCGGCAATGCTCTTTAGTTGGTGCTGCATGCCGTTCATGTAATCCTCTGCTGCCGGCCCTGCGACAAACATTATCCGGTCTATGCCGTCGTGTATTCTCGAAGACGAGACTATCTTTATCAGGCCTATGCGTGACTCCCTGCCCATCAGGTGCAGGCCACCGCAAGCCTCGGCATCGATGAGTTTGCCGTCCAGGTCGCGCACAGTCACGATGCGCAGCCTCTTCGCCGGCACCCCGTGCCCCTGATATATGGAGAAGCCGAACTGCCGCTCGGCATCGTTCCTGTCCATCTCCTCCATCTTGACCCTTATGCCGTTCAGTATGTATGAATTGGCGGCCCTTTCTATCTCAGATATCTGTTCTGATCCGAGCCTCTCGTAATGCGCTACGTCTATGTGAGCCATGCTCGCCGTCTTCTTTGCCCCTTCCTGCCAGGCATGCTCTCCCAAAACCTTGCGTGCGGCGGCGCTTATAAGATGCGTTGCTGTGTGGTGTGCCATCAGCCTTCTGCGCCTGTCGGCGTCGACCTCGCAGTGCACCTTTGTGCCGACCTTGAACACGTGCACCTTCTCCAGTACATGCACTATGATGCCGTTGAGGCTCTGGACGTCAGTCACCTTGATGCCGTCTATGGTTCCGCGATCCGCCTCCTGGCCACCGCTTTCCGCGTAGAACGGCGTCCTGTCAAGGACAAGCATGTTGTCCTTCGACTTCAGCACCTTCGCGTCTGCACTCTCCGCGAAGTCATAGAAGAGTTTTTCCGTGGGCATGATGCCCTCAGTGTCAATCCCAAGGTCCTTCATGTGCTTCTTGGGCTTGTCCACGAAGTCGCCCTTGAGTATCTTGTTGTACGCCTCTTCCGGCACGTCCAGCTTGACGCCCTTCTTCGCCGCAACCGAATCTATAAACTCGGGGGTTATGCCGTTGCTCTCGTAGAGCGTGCGCATGCGCTCTATGCCAAGGGGCTCCTTCCTGCTTATTATCGAGTCGACGATCCTGTGCGCCTCGGCCTTCGTCTTGGCGTACCGCTCCCTTTCGACGTCTATCACCCTAGATATCTCGTCCATGTCGAACGGCTCGCTGTAGAGCCAGCCTATGTCCTTGGCATGCAGCTCGATGAGCTTCATCAGCTCTATGTCGAGGCCGTACCTTTCCATGAAATCAAAGGCGCGCCTCAGCAGTATGCGCAGGTTGTAACCTCCGCCGACGTTGCTCGGAAGCGCGCCGTCAGCGAGCGCGAACAGCAGTGTGCGCGTATGATCTGCTATTGCGTACAGTGCCTGCATCGGTTTTATGCCTTCCAGGTAATTATGCTCGTCAACGCCTGCCTTCCTTATCGCAGCGAGCTCCTTCTCCGTGGCGTCCTTCGTCTCCGACATGTCCACTTCGCCCAGCACTCCTGCTACCTTCGCGTAGAGCGCATGGTCAGGCTTTATGCCCGAGTTCTTGTAGGCATATTCCATCTCGTGCCTGAACACCACGTCATAGGCGGTCTGCGTGCCTGCGTAAAACCACATCAGCCTTTCAAAGCCCCAGCCAACGTCAACGACCTTACCCTTCAGCGGTTTCGTCTTGCCATCTATATACTCAAACTCGGTGAAGACGCTGTTCACAAGCTCAAGGCCGTTGGAGAAGCTCTCCATGCAGGGCCCGAACTCTGAGAAATCGCCCATCGCCCACACGTCTTCAGTGTAGGTCAGGTTTTTCTTCTTGACGCCAAGAATTTCTGTAAGCAAATCATAGTTGAGCTTTATGGTACGGTCGCGCCAATATCCTTCCTTAGGATAGTTGAAGGCATGCTGTCCCGCCATCATGAACGAGGTGAAGTGCCTACCCGTGACTCCTGTGTTGGGTATGTCGTTGAAGCGCAGGCATATCTGCGGCACCACGAGCGGGTTAGCCGCGTACTCGAAGCCCATAGCTCCGTTCTCTATGCGCTGAAAGTCCTGTATGCTCGCGATGGTGAAGTAGAGGTCCTGGCGCCACCTGCTAACAACCGGGTACTTCCCTATCTCCTCATGGCCCTGTTTCTTGAAGAAGCCGGCGAACTTCTTCCAGAACTCCTCATAGCCCACGCTCGCAGGCCTGCTTTTCATGAACGTATATGGCTCGTGCTCCGAATCGCCGCATAGGTCACGGCTGCTGTCAGCCGTCCAGAAGTACTTGCCGCAGGCCCTGCATCTCTTCCTCATGAAGCCTTCCTCATCGAAGAGCTTCGTGGCGTAATACTTCCCGTAGTCCTTCGAGAAGTCCTTCCTAAGATCGTCCTTGCTCAGCATGATGTCAATCCAGCTTCTTCTGCGGCCACCAGACCTTGCACTGCTTTCCGAAGAAGATGCAGTAGTCGCACTTCCACTTCTCCTCAAAAGGCACCGGCACTGCTTCGCGTTCGCCGTTCCAGTACTTCATCGAGAACGCGATTATGTCATTGAACTCCTCCTCAGTATAGGTAAGCCTCATCGTCTTCAGCGTCTTTCCAGTGAACTGGTCCATATAATGCAATTGGACCGTGTTGCTGAGTTTTCCAATCCTAGTGCACTTCTCGAAGAAGGTGTCCGACACGGACCTTATGCTCCTGGTGTCCTTGGGCACCCCGAGTGCGTCCAACTGCCTGGTGAACTCCGGCGTGACTGATAGTCTGTCGACGCCGTAGCTCCTGCAGAAGTTGACGGACGTGTAGAGGCCGTCCCGCAGGTCCTGCAGCAGCTTCCTGTAAAGCATCACCTGCACCCTGTGCGGACGTGTCTTGGGCTCGGAGAATGCGCTCCTCTCCGACTTGGTCTTGTCCTCGCTGACCATCACACCGTCTTCGTGCACCACCAGCTCGTCTATCTTGCCCACGAGCCTGTAGCCGTTGATGGAGCCGTAGACCTGTATCTCGCGCGTGCGCCCGTTCTTGTGCAGCGAATCGAGCGCAAGGCCGTTCGTGTACAGCATCTTGTAGAGGTAGTCGGCGTAGCTCTTGGGCTCCAACGGCAACGGCTCGTTGACCTCATTCTCGAGCTCTTCGTGCATGCTGCG
>JAJZII010000063.1 GCA_021810685.1 Microcaldota archaeon | reverse complement strand
AGCTACATGGAGTCGCTGCAGCACAAGGAGAAGAAGAGCCGCAGCGTAGAGAGCATACTGAAAAACCCGGGTGTTGTCGAGGCGCTTGGAATGGCCAGAAAGGCCTATGAGGAAGGCGAGGAGCACCCGAAGATGGTGCGGCTCCTCGAGCTAATGCGCACGAGCCTCAGGGGCAAGAGCGTGATAGTCTTCGTCCAGTACAGATCGACCATAAAGCGTCTGACGGAGATCCTGAACCTCAATGGCGTCGACTCTGTCGCATTCGTGGGGAAAACGGGCGGTGTCACGCAGGCGCAGCAGGAGCAAACGATTCTCGATTTCAGGAAAGGAGCGCACCAGGTGCTGGTCGCAACATCCATAGGCGAGGAGGGCCTGGACATACCTGCCGTCGATGCCGTGGTCTTCTACGAGCCGATACCAAGCGAGATACGCAACATACAGCGAAAAGGCCGCGCAGGGCGCATGAAGTTCGGCGAGGTATTCATACTCGTGGCGCGCGGCACTAAGGACGAAGCGTACCTGATGATATCGCGCATACGCGAAAAGCGCATGGTTGAGCTAGTGTATCGCATAAAGTCGAGCATTGAAAAAGGAACTTATAGGTTTGCAGGAAAAGAGAAAGCGGGCCAGAAGAGGTTGGGTTGAGCATGCTTAACGTAAACGCGCTGTTCGTCCTTTTCGCAGGCGTAGCCTTCCTGGGCTTCATACTGAACGCGCTATTCGACAGGCTGAGGATATCGAGCGTGCTGCCCCTCATGCTCATAGGGCTGCTCATAGGGCCTGTCTTCAAGGTCGTCGGCACCGGCCCGGGCAGCGCTATCGCTCAGCTCACGCCGTACGTAACCGCAGTGGCTGTGGCATTCATACTATTCGACGTAGGCCTGAACATGAAGTTCTCGCACCTGAAGCGCGTCATAGCGACTGCGACGAAATTCACCTTCGGCCTGGAGATAGCGACGGGCATCATCGTGTCAATAGCAGTGTTCCTGGCGCTACACTTCACGCTCGGATGGTCGCTGACGGTGTCCGTCATCTTCGGTTTTGCGGTGGCCGGACCGAGCTCTGTCATAGTCCCTACGCTTATGAAGCTCGTGAAGGTTTCTGACGACCTGAAGACGACGCTGCTGTACGAGAGCGTTTCTTCCGACCTGCTCCAGCTGGTTGTGCCTATACTTCTGCTGCAGATCATAGTGGGCACCGGCATGACTGCTGGCAGCGCCCTCGGCGGCGCACTGTCGTCCATCATAGGCGCTGCCGTCGTCGGCTTCGTATCTGGAATACTGTGGCTGCTGCTGCTCAACAGGTTCCACGACGTAAGCCAGAACTACAGCTGGATGTTGACCATAGCGATGGTAATAGCGACGTACAGCATAGCCGAGCTGTTCGGTCTTGCCGGCGCCATAACTATCTTCATATTCGGCCTGATATTTGGGAACATAGGCTCCATAACTCCAAAAAACACGATAACGCACGAGCCGACGTTCACGGAGAAATACCTGGCCATGCCCTACGACATAGAACACGTCAGGGAGTACCAGCGCGAGATAGTGTTCTTTACCAGCACCTTCTTCTTCGTGTACATAGGCATGCTGTTCAACTCCTCGCAGCTGAGCTTCGGCATAGCCGAGCTCGCGCTGCTGGTTACGTTCCTATTCATACTAATGCGCGTGCTCTTCACCCCAATGCTCAAGGAGTACATGCGCGACAGCTCTTCATCTGGGCCAGAAAGCTCGGTGGTGCACTACAACGTAGGCCGTGGACTGTCGCCAGCGATAGTCGCCACGCTGCCGCTGGCATACGGCCTCGTGATACCATCGTTCCTCGACGCCATGTTTCTGGTGATACTGGTCAGCAACATGGCAGCGACCATAGGGCTTTTCGTCTCCTACAAACCAAGGGGCCAGAACGCAAAGCCAGCCAAACCTGCGGCAGCACCGGCTTGATGCAGCGGCCCGCGCAAGCTTTATAAAGCGTCAGACCAAAACATTACTGGCGAGCAGGTGCACAGGTACGTCAAGGGCGCGAGGAGCGAGCGTGAACTTATAGAGAAGTTCTACGGCCACGGCTATTCAGTCATGCGCTCTGCTGGCAGCGGGGTCAACTCCCTAAGCCCTGACATAATAGTGTTCAAGAACGGCAGGGGCTACGCCTTCGAGTGCAAGGCATGGGAGCGGAGCCTCTCGCTCGAAACCGACAAGGTAGAGGTGCTGAAAAAGTGGCAGACCGACACCGGCATGGCTACATTCATCGCTTGGCGCATGAATGGCAAGGGCTGGTTTTTCATAGGGCTGGACGAGCTAGGCATGGCCGCGAAGAATTACACAGTGACGACGAAGAAGGCATTTTCGATAAACCGGCGCTTCGAGGACCTTCTCGGCGAGCTACCAGCGGCACCATAACCGCAGACTGCATAGCTTCAATGGCCCAAAACGCCCTAAATGGACAAGGATTATATATCTATCATAGCCTTATAGAGGCTGTAACATGTAATCGGAGTGTCAGAAGGCCGTTTGCATAGGCGTTTAGGATGCTGCAACATATACGAATTCACCATTATCAAGTGGATGACCCTGCTTCTGCTGGTGCCCTAGGCACAGCCGATTCAGGAATACTGCCGCTATTGGATAGCGGCAACGCAGCTCTTTCTAGCCTGGCGTAGACGCGGCCAGTTCCGGCACACCGCGCATGGTGTGATAGAAATGGCGAAATCATACATAGACATCGTAAAGTATATGGTAGAAGCTAAGTTCGAGATACTGGGCAATGTGGAGAAGCCCGACATAATCGGCGCCGTGTTCGGCCAGACCGAAGGGCTTTTGGGCAGCGACCTGGATCTCAGGGAGCTCCAGAAGAACGGCAAGATCGGGCGCATAGAAATTGACACGTCAGGCTCCGGCAACCGCACATACGGAAAGCTTCTGCTGCCCTCATCTCTTGGCAAGGTCGAGACCTGCATACTCGCAGCTGCGATAGAGTCGGTTGACAGGGTCGGACCGTTCGAGACCTCATTCAAGGTCGAGAAGATCGAGGACACGCGCAACGAGAAGCGCATGAAGGTCGTGAACCGCGCCAAGGAGCTGGTCAAGAACCTGATAGACACGGTGCTGCCGGACAGCAGGGAGATAAGCGACATGGTCGAGGCCGACGTAAAGTCCAGCACGGTCGTGACGTACGGCCCTGAGAAGCTGCCGTCAGGTCCTGACCTCTCGAAGAGCGACAGCATAGTTATAGTCGAGGGCAGGGCCGACGTGGTCAACCTCCTCAAGAACGACGTTTCCAACTGTATATCCATAGGCGGTGCGACAGGCACAGTGCCTAAGACTGTCATAGACCTCTGCAGCCAGAAGGAGGCCACAGTCTTCCTGGACGGAGATCGCGGAGGCGACATAATCCTCAAGGGCCTGACGAGCGCGGCAGATATCGACTACATCGCGAGGGCCCCGGATGGCAAGGAGGTCGAGGAGCTGACGCGCAAGGAGATAATAAAGGCGCTCAGGTCAAGGGTGCCGTTCGAGCAGGGACACAATCACGATCACAACGCCAACCACTCCCAGCCGTACCCGCGCGACAGCAGACGCTACGGCCACGACCGCGACCGCGGCCACGACAGCGACCTGCGCGGCAGCAGGCCGCAGTCCCGCGAGCAGGAGCCGCAGGTGCAGAAGGAGGAGCCACGTGCAGAGGACAGCCGAATACTCAGCCCTACAGAGATAACGAAAAGGCTCGAGTCCCGTTCTGCTCCACGCGATCAGCAGCCACCGCAGCGCGCGACGGAAGCGCCCCTCGGTA
>JAJZII010000004.1 GCA_021810685.1 Microcaldota archaeon | reverse complement strand
CTCCAGCTTTATAGAGCCGTGGAGAAGGTACTTGTATCTACTCCTCGCATCGGCGATGTTCATTCTGACCACGTGCTCGCTCTTCCTGTTGATTATGTTCAGCGGCGGGATCTTGAATGCGATCTTGTCGTCAAACAGGAAGCGTTCGTGCTGCATCCCAGAGTCCTGCGGGTTCATCACCCATATCTCAACTGACATGCCCTTGTTCTTTAGCTCATTCCTAAGGTCATTGTAGTTGACCCCGAAGTCTGAGTCCAGCATTTCGCTAGACGTTACGATTTTTATAGAGCGGATGTTCCCACTCTCTGATGGAAGGAGCCGGCTGAGGTTCGAGAGCGCCGCAGAATTGATGTGCTTGTCCACTATCCTTAACTCTCCCGAAAGCCTGTCGAAAACCCGATCGCGTATGTTGAGCAGGTTAGTGTACGGTGTTGACGGATCTATTGGTATGCCGCGCTTTGCGCGCGAGGCGTATTGGTGTTGCTGCCTCCTCAGCACGTACTGAAGGTACGCGTCGCTCATCAGCACGATTATCATGCCGAAGTAGGCAGCGTACTGGAATATCCCTGAGAACAATGAAGGGATGTTAGAATACATTATGAAGAACAGCAGTATGTACACCAGCGCCAGCGCGGCGTGAGACATTATGTATGTTTTCTTGTACGATTCGTTCCTGGGGCTTCTGCGTATCCACATGACCAACGCTATCGAGAACAGGATGAGCCCAAGCAGCACCTCGACGTACGATTCCAATATCATGTTATACAGTATTTGTATCTCGGATGCGGTGGGGCCGAGTATCTTTGTAACGTTTGCTCCGTCCGCCGTGCTCTGTATCGCGGCGCCTGCGCCTATGCCGTACTGTATGGAGAACACCTGGACGGTAAACACAGAATTGGCCAGGAGCAGCAGTGAGCCGATGCTGAGGAGTATCAACACTTCCTTGAAGTCCTTCATTGCACCTTCGTCCATGAGATACATATCCCGCAGCAGGATAATAATACGCACAGTTAGGGCACGGCTGTTCACGCGCGCTTGCCGTAAGCTGCAGAGAACTCGCTCTGTGCAAGGGACACGAGCCGGTCCAGGTTCTTTCTGTCCACAGCCTCCACGGTGACCTTTATCTTGGGAGTCGTGTTTGATGCGCGGAGCAGTATCCAGCCATTCGACTCGATGAACTTTATCCCGTCTATTGAGACTATCCTGCCCTTCTTCGAAAGGCTTGCCTTGAGCGACGCTATTACCGCATCCTTGGCGCTGTCCTCGACATCCATTTCTCCGACGTACCTCTCGTACTTGGGTACCTGCGCAAGGTGCTCTGAGAAGGTCCTGTCAGAAGATGAAAGTATCTCCGCCATTTTGAGGGCCGCGAAGAGCCCGTCGTCAGACTGGTAAGTGTCCCTGAAGTACAGGTGCCCCGAAAGCTCTCCGCCAACAACGGCGTTGCGCTCCTCCATCTTCGCCTTTACAAATGGCCTGCCTATCCTTACGGGCACGGCCTGGCCGGCCCTGGATTCTATGACCTTCTCGACGGCATTTGAGCAGCTGATGTCATACACAGCGGCATCGCCCTTGCCGACCATTCCGTTTATCAGCACCGCGAGCATCGTGTCGCTCGACACGGCGTTTCCTTTTTCGTCAACAAACACCGCACGGTCCCCGTCCCCGTCAAATGCAACCCCGAAGTCGAGGCCGTTCGTCTTTACAGCATTCCTGAGTTCGGTTATGGATTCGGGCTTCGGTTCCGGAGACCTGGACGGAAACCGTCCGTCCTGGACGTCGTTTATCGGTACTACTTCCATGCCGAGATTGCGCAGGACAGTCGTGGCAAAACCAGCGTACGCGCCGTTTCCGGCATCCACTCCCACGCGCAAGCTCTTCTTCATGGTTATCTTGCTGGAGAGGAACTTCGCATAATCATGCATGATGGATTTTCTGGAGTATTTGCGCTTTTGGCCCTTTGGATCCATGTTCCTATCAAACGCGAGCTCGATTATTCTCTCCATCCCCGCGCCGGCGCATATGCCTATGGCGTTCTCCCTGCACATCTTGAATCCGTTCCATTCCGGAGGGTTGTGACTGGCGCTTACGGTTATGCCTCCATCGAACGAATAATGGGATATTGCAAAGTACAGGGCCGGCGTGGACACCGTACCAATGTAAGTGACATCGACACCGGTGCGTAGCAGTCCGTCCATCATGGCCTTGAGCAGCGAAGGGCTGCTAGTGCGTACGTCCTTTCCGACAACGACCCTCTTGCCCCTGCCCATGTAAGTGCCAAATGCTATGCCTATCCTCCGGGCAGCGTATTCGTCCAGATCTGTGGGGTATATGCCGCGCACATCATAGGCCCTGAAGATAGACCTGTTTATATCTCTTCCCTCAGGCATGATGGTTTATTGGCCAAAAGTGGTATTTATGCCTTTTTGTGCGTACGTTCTCTGTTTAAAAAAAGTCATGTCGGGCCGCCATGCCGGAATGGTGCGGATTTGTGGATTTTATATTATAGTGCACCATTATGTTATCAGGTGCAGTGCATGCCGGATCCGCAGGGATTGGAGAGGGTGAAGAACCTGATAACCAGGTTCTATAGAAAGAACCCGGTTGATGGGCCGGACAGGATAGCAGAGAGGGAGTTCGGCGTGGGCACTTTCGATAGGAAGATAGCGACGAGGCACATGTCCTTCAGGAGCGCAATGGAGCTGAACAGGTACTTGTCCATAGAAGCGCCGCCGTACGTTTCGTACTCGAACTCCTACTACCGGAATCCGGACTGGCGTCCAATGGAGCGCAAGGGATGGATCGGCGCGGAGCTTGTCTTCGACCTCGACGTCACTGACATGAACCTTAAGTGTCAGGCGGTTCACGGAAGAAAGTGGGTGTGCGAGCAGTGCTTCGAGGCCGTGCGCGCCGAGACGCTCAAGCTGATAGAGGACTTCCTGGTGCCGGACTTCGGCTTCGACAGGAAGAGGATACGCGTGAACTTCAGCGGGAACAGAGGATACCACGTGCACGTGAGCGAGGATAGCGTGATAGGGCTTGACGGTAACGCGAGGAAGGAGATAACCGATTACATAGCGGGCATAGGCATAGAAATGAACGAGTTCTTCCCTACGCTTGGGATGCGAGGCAAGTCGCTTGTGGGACCAAGGCCCACGGACAAGGGTTGGAGGAGGAGGATGGCCACGCACTTCGTGGCGAGCCTCAATGCCGGACCGCAGGCAATGGAGGAGCTGGGCATAGACCAGAAGACGGCGCGCATGCTTTACAGGAAGAGGGCGCTCATACAGATGGGCATAAACAACGGGAATTGGGACATGGTGTACATCAAGAACAAGGCGGAGTTTTGGAAACGGATAATAGAGAACCAGACGATCAAGCAGTCGGATAAGATAGACAGGAACGTGACCAATGACGTGTCTCATCTGATAAGACTGCCTGGAACCATACATGGGGAGACCGGGCTCGTAGCCAGGGAATTGGACTCGGTGAACGAACTTGCGAGCTACGACCCGATGAGGAGCGCAATAGCGTTTCCCGAAGGGGACCTTAAGATTAAGGTGAAGACCGACTTCCCGCTGTTTATGAATGGGATGAGATTCGGCCCCTACGCTGAATCCGTGCAGAGGCTTCCTATGTACGCAGCAGTATACTTATATTTAAAAGGTTTTGCAACCATAATAGATACCACAGGTTAGCGGGCAATCTTCTTTTGTTCCTTTAGGATTAAGATGAGGGATGCCTGGCACTGGTGAATTCGATGGGAATGTACAAGCATATTGAAAAGAGGTTCCAGGAGGAATACAAGGAAAGGTCTGACGTGCTCAAGAGGAGGATCACCGAATGGAGAGACGGTCCTGCGGTCGCACGCGTTGAGCGCCCGACGAACCTGGCAAGGGCAAGGAGACTCGGATACAAGGCAAAGCAGGGGGTCATAATAGCCAGAGTGAAGGTGGAGCGCGGGATGAGGAAGAGGCTCAAGCCGCGCGGAGGCAGAAAGCCCTCGAAGAGCGGAAGATTCTATGCTTACAGGAAGTCTTCGCAGGCGGTGGCAGAGGAGAGGGCATCTAGGCGGTTCTCCAACTGCGAGGTTCTGAATTCATACTTCATAGGAGAGGACGGAAAGTACAGGTTTTTCGAGACCATACTGCTCGATAGGAGCAGTCCGGCCGTAATGAGCGACAGCCAGTACGCAGGAGTCATAAGCATGAAGGGCAGGGCGTACCGCGGGCTGACGAACGCGGGCCTCAAGCACAGGGGCATGGCGAGGCGCAGTTTCGGCACCATAAAGAACAGGCCGAGCGTGAGGAGCACGCGCGACATCGTACGGGTGTGAGGTTGAACCCACTGAGCGCCAGGCTCGAGATAGAGCTTGGCGACAGCACGCTCGATTACGCCGATATAATGGACAGCGTGCGTGAATACAAGCGCAGCAGGATATCCGCAAGCGGCAAGAACGGCACGGTAACAATAACGGTCGAGGCCGAGGATCCGCGGGCCCTTCTCGCATCCCTCAATGGAATGCTGAAGCAGCTCAGGATAATAAGCAGCGTGGGAGCCGCGATAAGAATTGAAAAAACTTCCGGAAAGAAAATAGGCAAGTGATGTATGCGGATGTGCTTTCTGCTACTTCGCAACAAAAGCCCCATGGAAAAGTTTATAGAGGCTCGCGAGCATAAAGAAAGAGTTTCCTCGGCGTTTATCGAAACGCCAGCGGTGCAGGATAGATAAGATTATAAATATATCATGATAAAATAAGTTACTACATACGCTTGTTATCGTAAGGTACGGAATGCGCCTGGGTAACTGTTTATAAAGTGTCTAACATGAGAAAGGGATCCCTTGAGTTTTGGCCCCACAGGAGAGCCAAGAGGCAAATGCCACGTGTCAGGTCTTGGCCTACGGCAGCCGAGCAGGGCTTCCCCGGCTTTGTCGCCTTCAAGGCAGGCATGACACACATAACCATGATAGACGACACCGAGTCTCCGGCGAAGGGCACGGAAGTGTCACGCGCGGTGACGATTGTCGAGTTTCCGAAGGTCTACCTTTACGGGGTCAGGGCGTACAGGAAGGGATACGTTTACACGGAAGCGGACAGTGAGGTTTACGATGCCACACTCGCCAAGCGGGTTGGAATCAACAAGACGGAGAGGACGGACATCAACGCACTTAAGGGAAAGGCCGAAGAGTATGAGAAGATAGATGGGCTGTTCTTCCTCGACCCTACGGAACTCGGCTTCGGAAACAAGCGGGTCATGAGGTTCGAGATGCCGATAGACGGCAGGGACAACTCCGAGAGGCTCGAGTTCGCATCTAAGTGGCTCGGCAAGGAGATCAGGGCCAGCGACGTCCTCAAGACGGGAGATTTCGTCGACATAACCTCGATAACGAAGGGCAAGGGCTGGGCCGGAGTCATAAAGAGGTTCGGCGTTGCTAGGCAGTACAGGAAGGCCACAGGAAAAGTCAGGCACGTCGGAGTGCTGGGGCCGTGGCATCCTGCGAAGGTCATGTTCAGCGTGCCTCACTCCGGGCACATGGGATACAATTACAGGACAGAGATCAACAAGAGAATTCTTAAGATGGGAGCGGCTCCGGATGCGGGCGCGGTCAACGTCTCCGGCGGATTCCCGAACTTCGGGAGCGTCAGGGGCGATTTCATGATGCTCGAAGGCTCGATACCCGGTCCTTCGAAGAGGCTGCTCAGGATAAGAAAGGCGCTCAGGAACAAGAGACATGCGAAGGAGCCGCAGATAACTTATGTCTCTCTTACGTCAAAGCAGGGTGCATGATATGGATGCTACTTTATATCAGATCAATGGGAAAGAATCCAAGAGCATACGGCTCCCGGCGGTGTTCTCCGGAAAGTGCAGGATAGACCTTCTTAGGAGGGCCCTGCTTGCCGAGCAGAGCAGGAGATACCAGCCGCAGGCTCACGCGCTGCTCGCAGGTTTGCAGACAACAGCAACGTACGTGGGCAGGTACGACGCGAGCTGGAGGCGCGGAAGACACATGGGTACGGCCATAAGGCCAAGGCAGATGCTCGGCGGGGGCGCGCAGGGAGACGTTAGAAGGATACCTAGCAGCACGAAGGGAAGACGAGCCCACCCGCACAAGCTGGAGAAGAGGCTTGAGGAGAGAATAAACAGGAAGGAATACTTGAAGGCGATAGAGTCCGCAATAGCGGGCTGTGCCGACGTCAAACTGGTCAACGAGTACAGGAGATTCAACGCCAAGGCGCTTCCTCTGGTGATAGAGGACAGGATAGAGACGGTGGCCAAGACAAAGGAGCTCATAGGAATACTCTCAGCTCTTGGACTGGAGAGCGATCTGGAGAGATCGCACGACCCCTCTAAGCGCAAGGGAAAGCGCAGACTGTCTAGACAGAGGCGATTCAGGAAGAGCGTGCTCATAGTGGTCAAGGACGACAATAAGGTAGGAAAGGCAGGGAGGAACATACCAGGAGTTGACGTATGCAGCATATCGTCCCTTACTATAGAGAAGCTCGCGCCCGGCGCGGAACCGCGCATAACCGTGTGGAGCGAGGGTGCCGTGAATGGCGTTGAGAACGAGATAAAAAGCGCAGGAAAGATGGTCGAATGAACGTTCTGCTATATCCAATCGCGACGGAAAAGGCTCTCGGAGGAGTCGACAGGGACAACACCATAATATACGTGGTGGACATGAGGGCCAACAAGTCCCAGATAAGGAAAGAATTTGAGACCACGTTCGGCGTGAAGGTCGAGAAGGTAAACACGTCGAGGACGATAAAGAACATAAAGAAGGCTTACATCAGGCTCGGCAAGGAGTCCAAGGCCAGCGACATAGCAAGGAAGCTGAAGTTGGTATGAATCTCATGGTGAAATAATGGGAAAGAAAATAAGAGTGCAGAGGCGTGGAAAGGGAGGCAACGCGTTCCGCAGGCCGCCAAACACGTTCAAGGCGGACGTTACGTTCATCAACAACACAAACCAGGCGAGAATTGTCGGTGAGGTTATAGAGTTCATAGACGATCCGGGCCACTCTGCACCGCTCATGAAGGTCAAGTACGACGACCTTAAGGAAAACATACTCATAGCCCCGGAGGGCATAAAGATAGGCGACAGAGTGGAGGAAGGGAGCTCAGCCGCGGTAAGCCTGGGGAGCGTGCTTCCGCTGGGGAAGATACCTGACGGAATGCTCATATACAACATAGAGATAACCCCAGGGGACGGAGGCAAACTGGCCCGCTCGGCCGGAAGCTACGCCACGGTTCTCGCACACGAGACCGACAGGGTGAACCTGCTGCTTCCATCGAAGAAGACACTCTACATAGACTCGCGCTGCAGAGCGGAGATAGGGGCGGTCGCGGCAGGAGGCAGGGATGCGCAACCGATACTCAAGGCGGGAAAGAACCATTATATTAAGCGTGCGATCAATGCATATTGGCCTGGACACAGAGGAGTCAAGTCCAACCCGGTGGACCACCCATTCGGAGGCAAGCAGCACCACAAGGGCTTCTCGAGCATGGTATCGAGACACGCACCCCCTGGAGCAAAGGTCGGGCACATTGCCGCACGAAGAGTAGGAAGAAAGAAGAAGGGCTGAACACATGGCTAGAATATTCACATTCAGAGGAAAGCGCCCGGAGGAGTTTCAGGGCATGGGCATCGAGGAGTACCTGCCTTTCCTTAGGTCTAGGGAGAGGCGTGCGATCAGGCGCATGGGCGTCTCCTACAAGGAGCTCATAGAGAAGGCAGAGAGGATAAAGAAAGCCGGGAACGGGAAGGCCGTCAGGACCCACACCCGCGAGGCGGTCATAATACCTGCCTGGCTCGGCATGAAATTCTCCGTGTACAACGGAAAAGAATTCAAGGAGATGGAGATAACTGCAGAGATGCTCGGCCACAGGCTCGGCGACTTCGTCTTCACGACGAAGCACGTGGTGCACTCCGCCCCTGGAATCAGGGCGACGAGAGGAAGCAAGTTCCTAGCGGTGAAGTGATGATGAGATACTCGTACAACAGAAATCGTGAAGGCCTCGTGTTCGCGCAGAGGTATAACATCAACGCGAGCTACAAGGACCTTGTTGCCGTCTGCGACGCGGTGCGCTACCTCAAGGCGAGGAACGCATTCGACGTGCTCGACGGAGTTATGGCGCAGAAGAAGGCCATAGCGTACAAGAGGTTCTCTAAGCACATGGGCGCCAGGCATGAGCTCGGCGGCAGGAAAGGAGGGTATCCGGTAAAGGCCGCGAACGAAGTAAGGCTTGCGCTGCTAAACGCAATAGGAAACGCGAAGGGCAAGGGCCTCGATGGTGAGGACATGTTCATAGTGCACTCCTCTGCAAACAAGACCCGCATAGAGAGGAGATACCCGTCAAAGGGAAGCATAACCTGGGGCAGGGGGATGTACGGCAGGGGCGCGATGAACCACAGCGACATAGAGTACGCGAAGGTTGAGATAGGCCTTGCGAGCGGCGACGAGCCGGTCCTCAGCGGTAACATGAAATATTTCATAAAGAACAGGAACGTGCAGGCAAAGGAGAAGAAGCGCGAAGCGCACAAGGCAGCCGTGAAAGGGAAGGTTCCTGAAAAAGCAAAGGCATGATGCGATGGTAGTCGAGAGAAAATTCATAGAGGATCTGATAGTAAAGTACAACATCTCAAAGTACTTGGAGAATTCGCTCAGCAAGGCAGGCTTCTCCAGGGTAGAGATCCAGAAGACTCCTGTGATAACGAGGATAACCACGTACGTCACGAATCCAGGGAGGGTCATCGGCAGGGGAGGGGAGACCATCGACAGCCTGACCGACAACATGAAAAAGAAATTCAAGATAGACAATCCGCAGCTCAGCGTTGCCGAGGTCAGAAATCAGAGGCTTGAGCCTAGGCTCGTTGCGAAGTACATATCCAACTCTCTGGAGAGAGGTATGAACGCGAGGAGGCTGCTGCACTCCATCATCAAGGACATAATCAACAACGGTGCCATGGGCGCCGAGATAATTGCGAAGGGGAAGCTCGCCGCGAAGGGCGCGAGAGGAAAGATGATCAAGGTCAGGCAGGGATACCTGCCCAAGGCAGGCAACGTAACGAAGCTTGTCGACTCTGCGAGCGTCGCCTCGTACCCGAAGTACGGTGCGATCGGAGTGCAGGTCAGGATAGTGCAGCCGGGAACCGTATTCCCGAAGAAGAAGGCCAGGACGCCAAAGAAGGCAAAGCTCCTCGAGATGCAGCAGGAGGAGGAAACAGCAAGGGCAGCGGCCGCGGCGCAGTCGCAGCAGGCTCCGGCGCAGCCGAAGGAGCAGCCGACGCAACAGGCAGCGGCACAATAACTTTATATTTCAGAACTGCATAATGTGTTTATCATGAGAATAAGGGATCTAAGAGGACTGTCCGACGACGCGCTCAGGACAAAGCTCGGTGAACTCAGGCTCGAGTCCGGCATAGAGAGGCGCAAAATCGCCTCCACCGGAGTGGCCAGCAAGGAGACCAAGGCGCGCGAGATGAGAAGGACCATCGCGCAGATACTGACCCTGCTTAACCAGAGAGGTGTCAAGGAGTAATGCCTGAGATGTGCCCGAAGTGCGGACTTCCGAAGGAGATATGCGTATGCGAAGTCTTGGACAGGGAGACCAACAGGCGTATTAAGATATACAAGGAGAAAAAGAAGTTCAGGAAATACATGACCGTTGTTTCCGGCCTCTCGGGGGAGGAGATGGAGAAGACGGCGAAGGAACTGAAGCGGGTCCTTGCGTGCGGAGGCACGTACAAGAATGGAATGATCGAACTGCAGGGCGACCACAAGGAGGCGGCGAAGAAAGCGCTTCTCGAACTGGGATATCCGGAGGACAGCATAGACATGGCCTGATTTGGCCTTGTGGTCCTGACGCGGTAAATGCACAACCGCGGTGGCGGTAATGACTGCCATTTGGAAATTGGCGGACTAGTTATTGGAAAACGCAGACGTAGGACACAGGAATGCACGAACGGATCGCCGTTCATCGCCGGAGGGTGGCGCGCCGCGGTCGCTGCGGGCTTGTCGAATAGCCCACGCTTATTTTTATGTGTTTAATGCGAATGGGTGTGTGGTAACATGGATGTAGATGCGCTTGCAGGCAGGCTTCCGCAGATGTTCTTCGACTCGGCGAAGAGGGCAGGTCTAGCGACGCTGACTCCGCCGCAGGAGCTCGCGGTGGATGCGGGACTTCTCGAGGGAAGGAATTTCGTCATCGCGGCGCCAACGGCCAGCGGCAAGACGCTCATCGGCGAGATGGCGATGCTGCGCGCAGTAGGATTCCAGAAGAAGAAAGCGGTTTACATCGCGCCGATGCGTGCGCTCGTGAGCGAAAAGTACAGCGAATTCAAGAGTGCGTACCCGTCGCTCAGGATAGCAATGTCCATAGGGGATCTCGACTCGCTGGACATGTGGCTCGCGCAGTACGACATAATACTTGCGTCTACGGAGAAGATGGACAGTCTGATAAGGCACGGGGCGGAGTGGCTGGGCGACATAGGCTGCGTCGTGTTCGACGAGGTGCACATGCTTGACGATGCGGGGAGGGGACCCACGCTGGAGATACTGATGACAAGAATGCGAAGGCTCTCCAGGAGCGCACAGATAATAGCGCTCAGCGCGACAGTCGGCAATGCCAGGGAGATAGCGGAGTGGCTCGACGCGGACCTTGTAGAGAGCGATTACAGACCAGTCCTGTTGGAAAAGGGGATAGTCAATGACGGAGTGGTGCATTACGAGGACAAGACAGAGGAGCTTGGAGGTTCAAGCAAGATACCGGAGCTGCGCGTGATACAGGACACCCTTGAGAAGAAAAAACAATTGCTGCTATTCTACAGCACCAAGAGGAACGCAGAAGCGGGGGCGGAGAAAGCAAAGGAAATCGTGGAGAAGTACCTGACCGCCGAGGAGAAGGCGGGCCTCTCCGAGCTTGCGACAAAGGTGCTGAATGCTTTGGACAGGCCAACGGCACAGTGCGAAAAGCTCGCGCGCTGCATCGAGCGCGGAGCGGCATTCCACCACAGCGGACTGGTAAACGAACAGAGGGCGCTCGTAGAGGATTCGTTCAGGGCGGGCCTCCTAAAGTCGATATGCGCCACGACAACCCTCGGAATCGGAGTGAACCTCCCAGCGCACACCGTGGTTGTGAGGGACACTAGCAGGTACAGTGAGGGGGAAGGAGCGCAGCGCATGGGGATCAACGAGGTGACGCAGCTCTTCGGGAGGGCCGGCAGGCCCAAATACGACAAGCACGGCAGGGCGCTACTCATAGCGAAGTCAAAGTCCGAGATAAGCGAGCTCTATGCGAGGTACATGGCGGCCGGACTGGAACCAGTAATCTCTAAAGTGGGCGTGCTCTCGACTCTCAGGTCGCACGCACTGGGCTTCATCTCCACGGGATTCCTCACTAGCGAGGAGTCGATGCTCGGATTTCTTGGAGAGACGCTGTACGGACACCAGTACTCCAGCATGTCGGACATGCGCGTGATACTGCGGGACGTGCTCAGCGAGCTCGAGAGATGGGGCTTTGTCGAGAGACTGGGGAGCAGGTACGCCGCAACGAAGACAGGGAGCAGGGTGAGCGAACTCTACATAGATCCGCTATCTGCAAGATGGATACTGGACTCGGTGTTGAAGAGCAGGGACGATGTCGCCAATCTCTTCATGATAGCCAACACGGTGGAGATGCGCCCCTACGTAAGGATAGTCGAAGATGCGGCAGACGCATTTCCCCAGTACAGCTACATGCTCGAGAACACGGCAGTGAACTACGACTCTGACGACCTCGTGTATTACGATCCGCTGAAGCCGCTAAGCACCGCGCTCATGCTCAACGGCTGGATAAGCGAGGTCAATGAGCACGAGCTGGTGAGGGCGTATTCGACGACCCCCGGAGCGCTGTTCTCGAAACTCAGCAATGCGGACTGGATGCTTTACTCGGCGATCGAGCTGGGAAAACTCGCAAAGGCGAGCACGCGCAGCTTGCTGGAGCTTAGAATAAGGATGAAGTACGGAATATCGAAGGAGCTAGGTGACCTTGTTAGACTGGAGGGAATAGGAAGAGTGAGGGCAAGGCTCCTATACGGCAGCGGGATAAAGAGCGTTGCCGACATGAGGAGAGAGGGCGCGGCCGCGAAGGTTGAGAAACTGCTCGGAAAGGAGATTTCAAAGAAGATTTTGGAACAGGTAAAGTCGCTGTGATAGCGGGTTCCAATTGGCCGGATCGCATGCTCTTGATGAATTCCCCTAAAACACGAATACAGAAAGTATTATAAAATCGGTGCTCGTAAGTAATTTGAAATCAAAGGCGATCGGTGTATACAATGGGAGTATTTGACAAATTGGGGCAGGCGCTAGGATCCGCGAAGGAGATAGACGTAGAAGACTACATGAACTCGGTGGAGATGGAGGACGTTGATTTGCTGCACGAGCCAGCAGACATGTACATAAAGCCCGTTTCTCTCGCGAGCGAGGACGATGTGAAGCCGATAGAGGAGGAATTGGCGAAGAAGAACATAATACTTCTCGATATAACGGAACTCAATAAGAGGCCTACGACGAGAAACAACATAGTCTCAGAACTGAAGAGGTACGTGGACAAGATAAACGGGGACATAGGACAGATAGACGCGAACCGCGTGCTCATAACCCCGTCGAAGGTAAAGATAGTCAAGAGGAAGAAGCAGGGCAAGTGAGCCCGGCTCCTTCTTTCTATTTCTTTTTCCATTTTAGCCGGCAATCAATAGCTACATCTCATCGCAGCAATCGGCAGCTGCACACGTGCAGACAAATAACGGTCACTTGATTGCGGATATGAGTGCGTGTATCTCCTGCTCGCTGGGCCTCGCGTTCGACACCATCCTTCTGAATATCCTCGACACGGCCTTCTTGTCCCTTATCCGCTTGCCCTTTAGCGACGCGTCAAAGACATCGAAGAGATACATGAGCTCCTTCCTGTTTGCACGTTCGTGCCTTTCCTTTTGATCCACAGGCTTGGCGCCTGCTTCAGCAAACGCGTAGAGCAGTATCGCGAGCGCGTGTGAGATGTTGAGCACAGGATACGCAGGATTCGTGGGCACGTGTACCATGAAATCGCACATCGCTATCTCGTCCTTTGTCAAGCCTATGTCATCCCTTCCTATAACCACGCCGACTTCCATGTCCTTTCCGCCGGCCCCCCTTTCCATTGAACGCAGCCTGCGCGTCGCGCCGGATGGAGTGAGCACCTCGCTGAATCCGGATCGGGCCTTCTCCTTGACGCCGCTGGTTCCTACAACAACGTCACAATCGGCTATCGCGCGCCTAAAGCTCTTGGCGATGTTCGCGTTCTCCAACAGGTCCCTGGCATGCTTCGAAAACATTACCGACTTGTTTCCCTTAGGATTCGCACGGGGATTGACGAGGCATATGCGCCCAACTCCGAAGTTCTTCGCCACTCTCGCCATGTATCCGAGATTCATCTGGTACTTCGGTTCAACTGCGATTATCTTTACTCTTATCTAATCACCGCAAAAGCGAAGAGAAGCGTAGACGTGTTCACGAGTATGTGAGCCAGGAGCGATGGATAAAGCGAACCGGTGCGCCTGTACGCGTATCCCGATATAAGCCCGAAGATCACGGCCGCTATCACCTCCACGAAGAACGTGGAGTCGTATCCGAGATGGAGAATCCCAAAGATCAGCGCACTGATGGCTATCCCGATGCGAGGTACAAGGAAGCCCCTGAAGAGCACCTCCTCGTCAAACGGCGCAACGAGTGCGGTGAACACGAGGAACCAAGCCGGAGCGGCGCCAATGATGGATGAAACGTTTGTGTTTATCTGAACGCCGGTTGTGGCGCTTATGAATGCTATGAGCATCTCAAGGAGCACCATGGCAAAGAATATGCCAACGCCCATGGCGAGATGAAGCAGCGTCCTTCTTGACACGCCCAGTCCTAGAGAAGACACTACGCTGCGCACCGATGCGCGCCTGTATCCGAATAGGTAAAGCAGCACGGACATCGGAAAGGATACGGACAAAAGAGCAGATGAGATGGGCAGCGCCTGCACTGATGCCGCCATGCTCCCGTAATACATCTCCTGTGCGATTATGAATGCGGCATTGATGCCTATCAGGATCAGAATGAAAACGATTGCCGAGGCAACGTCCCAAAGAGGCGTTTCCCGCGCCCTCACGGCCTTTTTAACCCGCCCGGCCAATCGACTCCACCAGTCACTTCTTTGCTATCTTAAGTTCCGTGTACCCGCACTTGCCGCACGCGTACCTGTCCTTGTGATCAGCCATGCGCGCTCCACACTTGGAGCAGAACTTTGCCGCCGGCTTGTACGCAGAGAATGATTTCTTTGTCTTAGCTTCTTCCTTTGCCATGATAAAACACCAAACCTGATAGGGTCACTTCTACTTCGCAGGAGCGGCTGTCGCTGCACCGGCCTTATCGGCCTTGCCCTTCTTCCTGGCGAACTTTGCCATCGAGGCCTTGTCCGCGTATGAATATGCAAGCACGTCGCTCGTCCTTACGCCATACCGCTGCTCTACGCGTATTATGTCGAACGTTTCTGGGTCGAGGTTTAGCTTCTTGCACACGCTCTCGCGTATCTCGTCCCTAGTGGGAGTCTTCCCGTCATACACCGCGTGGAGCCTGAGCTCCCTTCTCGCGAACAGCTTGTTCTCCTTGTCATCAAGTATCTTGAATTCCATGTTATCCACCAGTGACTCTCGAAATCGCCTTCTTTCCCATGCTCTCTATGAGCTCCACTTCTGCGCCGGCCTTTATGGACTCACGCATGTCATCAGGTATCGGGAGCTCGAATGTCTCGTAGCTCTCCAGGTCCATGAGCTGTACAGTAGGGCCAGAGATGGAGACCACCTGGGCCTTCTTCTTCGTTATGATCGGAACCTCTATGTCTGCATTGCTTGGCTTGAGGAGCGTACGCTTCTGGTTATCGAATATCCCAACTGCGGTGACGCGCACCTTTGCCGCACCGTGTTTTCCTGGAGCGGAAAAGTCAAGCTCCACAACCCTGCAGGGCACACCATCTATAAGCAGGAACCTGCCGGGCTTTATGTCCTTCATTGACGCATACATTATGTCCTCAGCCATACTATCACAATTCAAATAAAGGCAAGCACGCAAAGGCAATGCCAGCGCACGTGTGCCACAATACTATGGACGGAAATAAATATAAATGGGTATGAACCCTTCCATCGGTAATCCAACAGACGCGTCACGCGCAATGTCTGGAACTCGCACAGGAGGAACTTGCCGCCAACGGTTCAGTATATCCTGCTGACTGCCTCGATTGCTGCGTGCGATGCGCCGGAGTCGACCTCCTTCTTGCCTCCGAACTTGGCCTTGACGCCGGTTATGACTGACATCACGCGTATCTGATCCGTGAGATCAGGAAGCATTCTTGCCCCAAATATCACGTTAGCGTCTGGCGCAAGCAGGTCCGTAACCCCGTCCCCGATCTTCGTGGCCTCACTTATCGTCAGGTTGGATCCTCCTGCAACGTGTATCAGTGCGCCCTTAGCGCCTTCATAATCAACGTCCAGCAGCGGGTGCGTCCTTGTGGACTTTATTGCCTGTTCGACCCTGTTGGGACCACTTCCCGCACCGATACTTATGACTGCAGTTCCGGTATCCTTTACCACGTTCCTGAGATCTGCGAAGTCCAGATTTATCAGGCTTGGAAGCGTTATGGCGTCGGATATACCCTTCACCGCGTTGCCTGTTATGTTATCCACAAGCTCGAACGCCCTCTCTATAGGAAGGTTTGGCACGTACGATAGCAGCCTGTCGTTCTCTATGACTATCGTGCAGTCCGCCTGCTTCTGAAGCTGCTCGAAGCCCCAGTCTGCCTTCAGCTTCCTTGAACGTTCTATCGCGAAAGGATAGGTGACAGTGGCAATCACTGTTGCTCCCATCTCCCTCGCTATCTTCGCCACGGTAGGAGCGGCGCCAGTACCGGTTCCTCCGCCCATTCCGGCGGCTATGAACACAAGATTGTAGCCCTCCAGCGCGGCCTCTATGTCCTTCCTTGACAGGTCTGCGCACTTTGCGGCTACCTCGGGAAATCCGCCGGCACCGAGACCGTTGGTTATCTCCCTTCCTATTAGAAGCTTCTTGTGAGCCTTTATCATGTTTAGGTGCGATATGTCTGTATTAACGGCTATCGTTTCAGCGCTCTTTATGCTGTATGAGAAGAGCCTGTTCACCAGGTTGCTTCCCTGTCCACCCACGCCCACAACAGCAGTTCTGGGCGTAAACGCATCATAGTCAAATTGGTTTTCCATTCCTAGCCACCACTAAGTATAAAATGGGCAGCCCTTCACGGGCTGCCCGAAGTCAATCTTCTATCTCTAGCAAACCCCAACCTATATTGCTTCGAGACCGCTGTAGGTAGATTCTCTCTGCTCCTCGAACTTTCCTACTATGCTTGAGCCCTTTACACCGGTTACGATGGCAACTATCTCTATCTGTCCCTCGTATCCAGGTATGATCCTTGCACCCCACTTCACGTTCGCCTTCGGGTCCATGCGTTCGGTTATCACTTCTCCGGCCTTTATCGCGTCTCCAAGTGAGAGATCCGATGCCCCTGATATGTGGATGAGGGCGCCCTTAGCGTTCTCAAAGTCAACGTCAAGCAGTTTGTTCTTGAGCACTGCTTCAGCGGCAGCGGTAACCTTGTCGTTGCCCTTTCCGGTACCGACAGAGATGAAGCCCACATCGCCGCTCGCCATTATGGAGCGCACGTCGGCAAAGTCGATGTTGATTAGGCTTGGCTGCGTGATTGTCCACACCAAACCGCCTATCGCCTTTGCAAGTATGTCGTCAGCAACGGCGAACGCTTCGTTCATAGGCAGATTCGGCACTAGCTTCACCAGCCTGTTGTTGTCGAGTATTATCACGCTGTCGCTGTACTTCCTGAGCCTCTGGATACCCTCGTCTGCCTTGAGCTTCCTGACCCTTTCGAGATCGAACGGATAGGTGACCATTGAGACCACGATTGCTCCCTGTTCCTTTGCTATCTGCGCGACTACAGGCATTGCGCCAGTACCGGTTCCTCCGCCCATTCCGGCGCATAGAAAGACCAGCTGTGCCCCGTAGAGCACCTCCTCGAGCTGCTGTCTGTCGACCTCTGCAGACTTTGCGCCGATGTCAGGCGCGCCGCCAGCACCGAGACCGCGCGTTATGCTCTTTCCGATGAGTATCTTCTTTATCCTGTCGTCGATTATCTTGAAGTGCTGGACGTCCGTGTTGAGCGCAACGAGCTCAGTGCCCTTCACGCCGACCTTCAGCAGCCTGTTTACGGTGTTGTTTCCACCGCCACCGACGCCTATCGTCACTATCTTGATCTGCGGGTTTGTCGCAGAATCGTCCACCTTATTTCCTCCACCTAACAACTCATTCGTAAAGTCTACCATACTGATCGCCTGTAATGGAAATGCAATAAATAGATTTAAATACCTTTTGTAGTCGGTTATATTAGTGGAATGTATTTATTTCGGTACACCTATTTATATCAAAGTAAAAATAATATATCGGAAGATACAATTTTCCACAAAGGTGAAATCATGGATAAAGGCGCGGCTCACAGACGACAGGTTGGGCGAAGGGAGAGTGCGGCTCACGCACTCGGAAGGCTTGACGAATACGGACTCACGGATTTCCAGAAGAGGGTGCTGGCCGCGATAGCCGAAATACCGCGAGGGGAAACGCGAACGTACAAGCAGGTGGCGGAGATGATAGGACACCCCAACGCGTACAGGGCCGTCGGAACAGCGCTGCGAAAGAATCCTATACCGATAACGCTGCCGTGCCATCGCGTGGTGAAGAGCGACGGCGACATCGGCAATTATTCAGGAAGGGGCGGCCGGAAGACCAAGAGGAGGCTCCTCGAGGAGGAGAGGAAGTGCATCAGGTGACGTGCACCTTGCGCTGCATGCCGAACATCTCTATCACTTCATCCGTGGACGTCGCGTCGTCCGGGCCCTTGTCCTCGCGTATCCCATCGCTGACTATGCGCGGGAAGCGCAGCGCGTATCCGGTATCTCCGTTCTCGGGCCTTCCGCACGTGTGCATGGGCGATCGCGTTATCTCGTCAGCGCGCACGGTGACCACATACTTGGGCTCGACCCAGAAGTCAGGGATTACGAGCGAGTCGACGCGGGCGGGCTTCCTCGCCACCTTTATCCTGTCCAGCGAGCGCTTGAAGCTTTTCATCTGCTCCTCGCTGAATCCTGTGCCTATGCGGGTTATCGTCTCGAACATGTCTCTTTTCTTATTGTAAGTCGCGACAAGCAGTCCCCCGAACTGGAACGCTGCGCGGGTGCCTCTGCCAAGGAAGTACCCCACGATGACTAGATCCAGGGTGTCGGATAGCTCGCCCTTGTAGCTTCTCTTGAGCTTTATCCAGCTGAATTTCCTCGCGCCGGCTATGTACGGAGATTCGAGGTCCTTCGCCACGATGCCCTCGAGCCCCTCCTCTACCGCCTCGTCAAAGTACTTCTCGAGCTGCGCAGGCTCTGTTGCGATTATCCTGTCGGAAAGAAGTATCGTGTCTCTCTTGATTATTGACTCCAGCGCCTTCCTGCGCACCGAGTAAGGCTTCAGCAGATAATCTTCGCCGTCAAGATACATTAGGTCAAACGCGAACAGGTGCAACGGCATCTCCTCGCTCTTCTCCTTCACCCCGTGCTTCCTCTTGCGCTGTATGGTCTCCTGAAATGGCCTGAATTCCTTGGTGACCTCATCGTAAGCTATTGCCTCTCCTTCTATTATGGCCATGTCAGCGTGCACGTCCTCAAATGCCGCCTCTCCTATCTCCGGCAGCATTGCGGTTATGCGCTCCAGGTTCCTTGAGAATATCTCGACGCGCTTCGCCTTCCTGTCCAGATGAACCTGCGCCCTCAAGCCATCGTATTTCGACTCCACGGCGCACTTGCCATGCATCTTGTCGAGTATCTGCTTCGCCTCGGGAAGCCTCTCGGCAAGCGCAGGGCGTATCGGACTGAAGAGCGTGACGCCTATCTTGCGCGCCCCGTCTATTCCGGATGCCGAGACCACTTCTGCCACCCTTCCAAGATCGCTGCAGATGTTGTAAGCGTTCTCCAGCACGTCCTTTGATGTGCGCTCACCGGTCGCCATCTTCGACAGCGCTTCGAGTATCGTGGCGTCGCCTGCACCGAGGCGCAGCGTGCCGATGGCGAACCGGACAAGGTACTTCGCCTCCTTCGGGGTGGATGCGGCGATGAGTTCGACCATCATCTTTATCTTCGCCTCCTGGCTCCCCGTGCCGGATGTTGATGCGATCTTCAACATGTGCCTGAACACGCCGTTCACATCGAAATTCTCCGAACCCATCCTTCGCAGCTTGGTCTTCGCGGTCAGCTCCTCTGCGACTAAGCCCAGGTCTCCCTGGCGCTTCGCCATGTCGGCAACCTGCTCGCGCGTGTATCCCGTAGCCATCGCCACGGCGTGCTGGGCTAACTTGTCGGCAATGCCAATCTCTATGCCCTCAAACGGCGGGCTCAGGACTCCCTGCGTCATGTACACGAGATTCTTTATCTCTCCATGAGATGCGTTTGATAGCATCTCGGAGAGCACGGCGATCATTTCCAGCCGGGACGATATCGACTCGAGCTTTTGATAGTATTCCGCAACATCCCTGAACTTCATGACCATGCACCAGGAGTGCCCGCAAGACCGCTCCAACTAGCTCTTCGCGGCATAAGAATATAAAGAGGGGCGCACTGTTTTATTCCGTTCGCAAACTGCACATTCGGATGAATTCCATGATCGAATATAGGGGATTGAGCATCGGGACGGAAGAGGGCGTTTACACCCCGGCAGACGACTCACTCCTTGCCGCAGGTCTCGTAGCTGACTTCCTGGTCGAAGCGGGCAGGAATAACCTCTCGCTGCTAGACATGGGCACCGGCACGGGGATACTTGGACTCGCCGCGTGCTCCACTGGACGCGTATCTGACGCCGTGTTCGCCGATGCCAATCCGGATGCGGTAGCGCTTGCAAGAAGGAACGCGGAAAAGAACGGGATTGACGGTTCGGTGAGATGTTCATTTCTTGAAAGCGACCTCTTCGGCGCCGTCGATGGCAAGTTCGACATCATCGCGTTCAATCCGCCATATCTGAGGAGCGAGGATGGTGGCAGGGAGGGGCCATTTTCTTGGTGGGATGGAGGCAGTAGAGGCATCGATACCACGGTCGAATTCCTCCGGGGCGCGGTGACGCACTTGAAGGACGATGGGGTAATTTTTGTCGTGTATAGCTCGCTTTCCGATGTCACAGGATTGGAGGAGGAAATCGCAAGGCTGGGAATGATGCGGTCGAAAACGACGAAAACGCACGTGTTCTTCGAGGACATTGTTGCCGCCGCGCTTGTGCGCGCCGATGTGTGAAGTTTGCTTCACAGCACGTGGGAATCCTTTCCGGAATAGTACTCACTCTTGAACATGACGTTTTGAGGAACGGGAACACCGCACTGCTTGCAGTATATCGCCTTTGATCCGGAGTACCGGACAAACTCCTTTCCGCCGCATTTGCACACGTACGGGCTTGTTGCCATGGCATCACTTTATCTTGAGGACCGAGCGCACCTTGTGTATCGTTTCCACCGCGCGGTCGATCTCTTCCTCGGTGTTGTACATGTAGAAACTGAGCCTTGCTACGGCACCTTCGCCAAGGATCGTATTGACCAGAGGCATGGCGCAGTGGTGGCCGGCCCTGATCGCTACGCCCTCGCTGTCGAAGATGGTGGCGACATCGTGAGGATGCGCCCCCTTTATGTTGAATGATATTATTCCTCCCCTGTTCTTTATGTCCTTCTTGCCGGGCCCATACACCTTCACATCTTTCACTTCTGCGAGTCTGTCAAACGCGTGCCTGAGTAGGGCCTCCTCGTGCCTACGCACATTGTCCAGCCCTATCCCCTTCAGGTACTCCACAGCGGCGCCAAAGCCTATCCCTCCTTCGATGTTTGGAGTTCCTGCCTCAAACTTCCATGGCAGCTCGTTCCATGTGGAGCTGTCAAAATCGACGCTGCGTATCATGTCGCCTCCGCCGTACACGGGCGGCATCGCCTCGAGGAGCACCTCCTTGCCGTAAAGTATCCCTATGCCGGCTGGGCCGAGCATCTTGTGGCTTGAGAACACGAAGAAGTCGCAATCAAGATCGGACACGTCAACCGGGAAGTGTGGTGCCGATTGCGCGCCGTCCACAAGCACGGTTGTGCCGTATGAATGCGCGAGGCGCGTTATTCTCTTTATGTCATTTATGGAGCCCAGCACGTTCGACTCGTGTGTTATGGCGAGCAACTTCGGGCGTTTCTCCAGTCTCTCCTTTAGGTTGTCCATGTCTATGAAGTTGTTGTCTTCCGTGAGTGCCACGTACTCCAGCGCGGCGCCCTTGCGCTTCGAGAGCAGCTGCCACGGCACGATGTTGCTGTGGTGCTCCATCGGAGTGAGGAGTATGGTGTCTCCCCTGGATACGTTCGTCTCCCCCCAGGATAGGGCAACGGTATTTATC
>JAJZII010000062.1 GCA_021810685.1 Microcaldota archaeon | reverse complement strand
CATGGCGAACGCTGTGAAGAGCACAGGCTGCGGCTCGAGCGCCTGCCCGTAGGCGCCGAACCAGAAGAGCGAGTTGGCGCAGATGTTGTACCCGAAGTTGGCCAGGCTTATCGTCGAATTGGCGAGCACCTCCGGCCAGGGCTGTGCAAGGCACGTCTTCTGTATATAAGTGCCTGTCATTCCGTAGTTGCCCGTGTGCAGTTCCGTCAGTGCGTAGTTTATCTCAGGAGTTATGAGCAGGACGAAGAGGAGCGCCACCAGCAGCGCCCTGGTGTTGAAAATGTTGTCGTACACCCGGCGTGCGTTCCTCTTTATAGAGTCGAGGATGCCCCTGTCACTCACGATCAGGTAAATGGCCAGCAGCACTGGCACGTACAGCACAGCATCCACCTTCATATAAAGGACCAGCGCCGTCGAGAGTAGCGCGAACGAGAGGGTGCGAACGTTGCGCCTCTCAGCGAAGAGCAGCACGGCGAACACAGCCACCATGGAATAGGCGAGTGTTGGCATGTCTGAGCTGGTAGGCCTTGCCCATACTAACACGAGGGGTGACAGTGCCATGAACAGTTCAGAGAGCAGCGCGGCCCTAGGCCTCTTCAGAAGCAGCAGCGCAACCATGAACGTCATGCCAACAGCAATGGCTGCCAGGAAGAACTCCATGCCGTACGCTGCAAAGCGGCCAATCCCGAAGACCGAGAACGCCACTGCAAGGTTGAGCGCCGTACCTACTGGCTCGTGGAGTATCTGGCCGCTGAAGCAGGCTGTCGGCGTTCCGTAGTTGCACATCCAGGCCTGGCCCATATTAATGAGGTTCTGTGCCATTCCCTGGTATATGACATCGTCGAAGAATATCTGCTGAGTGGGCTTTACGACGAGCCCCTCAACCGCGATGAACAGGACGAGTATCGCCGCCGCGGCGTACAGGTGCCTCCTGTTGAGCTTAACGCCGCGCATCGCAGTGCTGATGTCGTGCCTGGAGAGCCAGAGCGCGACGAGCATGCCGACAAGCGAGACGCTGGAACCTATGGTGTACAGGTATTCGAGCGTGCCGTTCGCCAGCGTCATGAACCTCAGACCCCCTTCCTGTTAGTCACTGTTATGCCGTTTATAAACATATATTTCGTGTTGGTGCTCTTCATAACCTTGAGAGCGTCGGCAGGGTCCATTACTATAGGGTAGCCGTGCAGGTTGAAGCTGGTGTTGAGTACCACCCCTATGCCAATGCGCCTCTTCACCTCCTGCAATAACCCAGCGTAAAGCGGGTTCTCACCGCCGACAATCTGCGGCCTTGCGGAATGGTCTACGTTGACCACAGACACCGTCGCACCGTGCATCTCCGGCCTGACCATATATGCCATGGTCATGAAGCGGTCAGCCCCCTTGCCGTCGTACTCAAGTACCTTCGCCGCGTCGGTTTCGAGCATTGAGGGTGCGAAGGGCTGGAACCACTCCCGCTTCTTCACATACATGTTGAGTTTGTCCTTCACAGACACGGAGCCTGCCGGAGCAATTATGCTCCTATTGCCCAGGGCCCTCGGTCCATACTCCATGCGGCCCTGCGACCAGAAGATGTAGTTGCCCTGCTCGAGGAGCTCTGCCGCATGCTTCGCCTGCTCGCTTGGTTCTTCGTGTTCGTGGGTGAACTGCCTGTCGGCCCTGACAATGTTCTCGGTCTCCTCATCCGTGTACCCGTTGCCAAGGTATGCGTTGAACCTGAAATGGCTTGCGCCGGTGAGCTCGTGGCTCGCCTGCAGGGCGCTCCCCATGGCTATGCCGCCGTCGCCCATGTGCGGGAAGATATACCAGTGCTTCACGTTCTCGAGCCTGCGCACCTTCATGTTCGCCTTGACGTTGGCGAAGACACCGCCCGCGAAGGCCACATCACCTATGCCGAACCTGTCGACCGCGTTGCTGACAAGCTTGACGAGCATGCTCTCGACGAGCTGCTGCGCCATGTACGAGAACTGCTCGCGCGGCATCTGCCATGCCATGCTGCGCAGCAGCGAGTACTGCTTCCTAGCGCCGTATCTGGCGTTCAATATTGTGCCCTCTAGCCTGAAGAAGTCCTTCATGCGGTTGCTCTCGTAGTCGAATGGGTAAGAGTAATCAGCCATCGCCATGACCTTTCCCTCGTCTTCCAGCTCGCGCATGCCGACGATGTGCGTCACCTGCTCAAAGAATATACCAAGGGAATCGCGTGCCCTGATTGCCATGCGGCGCTCCAGCCTGCCGTTCTCGAGCGTGCTTACGCTGCCAGAGAGACCGTCGCCGAGGCCGTCGAGCGTTATCACGAGCCTACTTCCCTGACTTTCCTCGCCCGTGAACGCAGCTGTCGCCGCATGCGCTAGGTGATGCTCCACCACGTGCAGCTTGAAGTCCCTGAAGCCCAAGTGCCTGAGGTTCCTTGCAATCCACGAGCTGCTTACGGCGTTGCACCCCGGCAATATGCCTATGCCTGTGAGTGTGTACTTCATGCCGAGCCAGAAATCTTCATACCTGGGCCTGGGTACCTTCCTGCGCCTCAGCAGGTAATAGCGCTCCCGCATAGAGGGCACCACACGCTCCATGGTCTTGGCGAGCTCCGTGGTGCTGAAAGCGACGTGCTTTATGTCCGCGGGCTTGAGGCCCGCGTACTCCACCGCAGCCATCACAGAATTTGAGGGGAATCCAATCTCCAGTTTCCGTTTCGTGAAGCGCTCCTCATTCGCCGCGTATACTACTCTGTCATCATCAATGAGCGCGGCTCCCGCGTCGTGTCCGTCCCAAACCCCTAGCACGTACATACCTATGGCGCACCCGCAAAAAACAGCGCCTGCGCAGGTGCGCAGGAACGTCTGCTACCAATAAATAAGAATTCAGCTTTAAAAGGGTTGTGCAACCTTGGCCTGTCGCAACGGCGATGCGCTTCGACTGGCAGTGCAGAAAGCTATTTAAAGGGAGCACAACATAAACCTTTAAGGCGATACATCCACGTGATACAATGTATACTTCAATGAAGACTGGCAAACTGCTGATGACGGCGGCAAGGTTGCTGTTCGTGCTGAGCGTATTCGGTTCGTTCGTGGTTTCTGCGATTGAGGCGGGCAACACCGTCGTGATAAATCCGAACTCCATAACGCAGCCGTTGTGCCAGATTTACACAGCTGTCCACGAAGGCGTGTTCATACTGGGCCTTGTACTCATGATAATAGGCGCAGTCATGTACGCGCTCGCGCACGTCATGCCTGGGCAGACTAAGGGCTCGTTGCAAGGATATGGTATGGGACTGATACTCGGCGGCATAGTAGGCGTCATAATAGCAGAACTCGCCCAGCCGATACTGAACACCATAATAGGTGGCAGCTTCAACTCCGGCAACGTGCTGAGCAACTGCTGACTCCTGTCAGGGCTCAGCCGCTTCTTTCTCCCAACGGCAGCGAAGCCGAGCCATAGTATGCCTTTTATTTCTTTTCTGAGTATGTAGCGTGGGCGATTCATTGACTAACGTGCTCAAGTATACGGTTGACACTTACGCCAAGCACATAAAGCTAATACTCTTCTTCTCGCTCTCGTTCGTAATCGCGTTCCTTATACCAGTCTTTGCGTCGTTCCCGACCTACAACGACCTAGGTGCGATATTCCTGCGCACCGCTAGCATCTATCTCAATCTGAATGTCCTGGGCGTCGCGGTCATGGTGGTCGGAGTTCTCTTCTCGCTAATCTTCCTGAGCTTCGCCATAGTCGCAATAAACATCATAGTCAAGCACAGCCGCATACAGGTGCGCATAACGAAGGAGGTGCTTTCCGGGCTCGAGGCATACACTGGCAAGGTCTTCATAGTGCTGCTGCTATTCACATTCGT
>JAJZII010000061.1 GCA_021810685.1 Microcaldota archaeon | reverse complement strand
GCCTTCTCCCTGTAGAATGCCCCGTTTCTGTCGCGCATAGATATCGCGACGTGGTTGTGCGCCGTGACGATGCACCTATGCAGCACTGCTTCATCCGACGGCCACGTGTTGCCATGCAGCAGCGCGACCTCTTTGAGCAGCACCTCCTTGACTGGTTTGACGCCTACTATCTCATCGAGGTGCGCATCGTGGTTCCCTGCCACGACGGTAACTTCGAGCCCCTCCAGCCCGCTGAAGAATGCCGCCAGGCTGCGCCTCTCAGGTACTGTAGGGTACAGTATCGTGTCCTTCACATCTCCAAGCAGTATGACGCTTTCGGTTGAGAACTCCTTCGCGGCGCCGACTATCCTCTTAGCCATCTCAGCGCCGGTGCCGTAGATGTGCACGCCTTTGTCCGATAGCTTTGCCTCTGCACCGATGTGCAGGTCGCCCACCACGACGATGTTCCTGCTGTTGTCATTCACGATGAGCACCGGCTCGTTGTACACAAACCTGAGGGTTTCATCGCTCTCCACTATATAACACCTGGTAAATAGTCACAGCGTTTGCTTAATATTATATTCCATCCAAATGCTAGTTGCTCAGGCACGGTGCAGGTATGGTCAACGCATCGCCAACGATAGGCAAGGTCGCAGGCATAGACGTGCAGCTGCACTGGTCATTCATATTGCTGATGCTCTTCGCGCTGGTGCTGAGCACTTATATATTCGCTATATTCGTGCTGCTCTTCGCGTGCGTCCTCCTGCATGAACTGGCACACTCCATAACCGCGAAGCGCTACGGCATACGTGTCAAGAAAATAGTGTTGTACCCTCTTGGTGGAGGCTCCATAATAGACCTTGATAGTGTGCCGCCGAAGCTGGAGTTCCGCATATCTCTCGCAGGGCCTGTATCGAGCTTCCTGCTCGCGTTCGTCTTCGGCGCAGCTGTTGTGCTAATGCCTGGCGGCATAATAAAAGTGTTCGTGCAGCTGCTCTTCGTGCTCAACCTTCTGCTCGCGGTATTCAACATACTTCCGTGGTTCCCGCTCGACGGAGGCCGGGTGCTCAGGAGCTACCTGCAGCGCAGCCGCAGTTTCCTCGACGCTACGCGCGCTTCGGTGAAGGCGAGCAACGTCTTGGTGGTGCTGTTCATACTGGGAACGGTGGTGTACGTGGCTCTCGAGCCCAGCTATTCCTTCATCTACAAGGAGTTCATAGTCTTGTGGGACGTCTTCATAGCTATATTCCTCTACGGTGCGGCCAAGGCGGAGCTCCAGGCGGCGTACCTAAAGACGTACACCTCAGACCTCAAGGCGTCCTCGGCCGTCACCAAGCAGTACATTATGGCATTGCCTGGAACGACCTTGGCCCGCCTATACTCCATGGTAGTGGACAGCAAGACACACATAGTTCTCTTCAGGGACAACGGCAGGTACTATCTAGTTTCCCGTCTGCCCTACAACTCATTCGGACGCATAATGGAGGGATACGGCTCACAGCCAATATCAAGGTTCTCTACGGAGCTGCCAACAGTGGCCAGCGACGCCACCCTCTACTCTGCTCTGGAACGCATGCAGGAATCCAACACTGGAGTGGCCGGAGTGACGAAGGGCGGTGCTCTCGTAGGCGTTCTGCTCAGGCAGCACGTAGAGTCTGTCATAGCGCTGCACATGTCGAGCCGCAATAGAAACCCTAAAAAAGCTTAGTTGGCATATCTAATAGCGACCTACGGCGACCGGTGGACAGATGCTATACCTTGACAAGCTTACCCTTCACAACTTCAAGTCCTTCAGGCATGCCAACGTGAAGTTCAGCAGCGGCTTCAACTGCGTTGTTGGTCCAAACGGCTCCGGCAAGTCTAACCTCTGCGACTCCCTACTTTTCGTGCTCGGTGAGTCGTCGCTCAGGCGCATGCGCTCAACCACCACAGCAGGTCTGATAAACAACACAGCTAAGCCGGATCCTGACCTGCACGTCAAGCGCGGCTACGTCACGCTAAACTTCATCGATGGCACCGGTGCCAGCACAGAAGTCTCAAGAATAGTCAGGTCGAACAACAAGATAGCATACAGGCTCAACGGCAAGAAGGTGCCAAGGCAGGCGCTCCTTGACATGCTTCACGCGAACAACTGCTGGGTCAACGAGACCAATACTATCACGCAGGGGGAGATAACGCGCATACTCAACTTTACCCCAAAGGAACGCCGTGGGCTCCTCGACCTTGCGGCTGGCATACGTGAGTTCGACGACAAGAAGGACAACGCGCTGAAGGAGCTCGAGAAGGTGGAAGAGAGGATGTCAAATTCAAGGGTAATGCTCAGCGAGCGGGAGGGCTTCCTCAACGAACTCAAGAAGGAGAAGGACGACGCCGAGCGCTACAACTCGTTGAGCGAGTCCATACGGCAGATGACCTACACGCTGCTGAAAAGGAAGGAGGAGCAGGTGGCCGAGGAGTACGCAGCGGCGCTCGACAAGCTTAGGAAGGCTGAGGAGAGGAAGAAGGAGCTCCAGGCGAAGCTCTTCGGCATTGATACTGAGATAGAGAAGCTCACTTCAGAGCGCACACAGAAATCGCAGCAGCTCAACGAACGCAGTATGGAGGTCAACACGACGAGCAAGGTCCTAGACGAGCTCAACAGCACGATGGCTTCATCCAAGGCGCAGCTCGAGGCCCTCGAAAGAGAGTCGAATCTGCTGAAGGAGCGCATGGAGTTGATGAGGTCGGAGCGCAAGAAGATCAAGGCCCAGTCGTCAGCAAACGCAGCGGAGCTTCAGGCGCAGGCGGCGCAGTTGGAAGACAAGCTCGCCTCGCTAAAGAACTACGACTTGGATGTTAAGGAGGTTGGCGAAGCTATAGCGCTCTATGAGGAGCACCAGCGCAAGGTAGATGCGATAGGCGAGGAGGAGGAGGTGCTGGCCCAACGGCGCGCGCAGGCGCTTTCGAAGCAGAAAGTGCTAGAATCCGAATCAAGAGCTGCAAACGACGAGCTCGCGCTTCGCACCAAGGAGCTCGAGATCCAGAAGGCTGCCATCACGAAGCTCGAGAAGGCGAAGTCAGCAGCTACCGTTGGGCTCGCCGACGGCAGAAAAGAGCTCATGGCAGCGCTGTCCGAGGAGCCTAAGCTGAAGGAGGAGCGCCTCAAGATAGATGAGCAGAACATACAGGTCAGGGAGGCTCTCGCGCAGTACGGCGGAAGCCAGGACCGCGCAGCAGGCGCACTCAAGGATGCGATAATGACCGGCCTCCACGGGAGGGCATACGAACTCTGCAGCTTCGACGACAAGTACACCAACGCAATCTCTGCCGCCGCAGGCAGCAGGCTCAACTACTTCGTGGTGGACTCTGTGGAGACCGCCAAGAAAGCGATATCAGTGCTTAAGGCGAAGGACCTAGGCAGGTCGTCGTTCATACCTATGAAGGAGCTCAAGGTCCAGGGCACTCAAGCAGGCAAGGGGCTGGTGCCTCTCATGAGTATAGTCTCATTCGACAAGAAGTTCGAGAAGGCGTTCGAGTACGTTTTTTCGAATACATACATCGTGGATAGCATCGACGACGCGCAGAAGGCTGGCATAGGGAGCCACAGGTTCGTCACCATTGATGGAGAGCTCATAGAATCATCCGGCATAATAACCGGAGGCCGCATGAAGGCGATGCAGTTTCCAGGCAAGCTCCAGGCTGAGCTGAGGAGGCTGGCTGAAGAGAAGACACGCGTCGAGAGCGTGTCGGCGTCGCTCGCATTGAAGGTCGAATCAGCGAAGAAGGCAGTGGCAGCGGCCGAGATGGCCCTGCTGAACCACGAGCTGGAACTGAAGCACGCTCTCGAGGCGCAGGCGTCCGCTTCAGCGTCTATAGATAATCTTAAGTCAAGGCTGTCGTTGCTTTCGGCCTCGATGCTTGAG
>JAJZII010000060.1 GCA_021810685.1 Microcaldota archaeon | reverse complement strand
TGGGCCGATGCGAAGAAGCGCGTAGTGCACGTGGTGGAGGGCGTGCAACCCTGCAAGGGCCTCAACTGCAAAACATACTATCCGAAAGAGCCGTCGATGTATGTGGTCGAGGTCGCTGCTGGAACGGCCCGCACCTCAGGTATGGTCGACGGTGCCCGTCTGGTCTTCGAGTGCAAATGATAAAAGAAGGGGGTACTGCGGTGAGCACCCCAACTATTCATGCAACGGAACGAAAGAACAGAGATGTTAAGGTTATCTCCTCCTTCTCCTAGCGCTGCGTGCCTTCTTTGCTGGCCTGCTCGCCTTCCGGGCGCTCTTCTTTGCCTTCCTTGCAGGTCTGCGTGCGGCAGAGCGTGCGCGTTTCCTGGAGCTTCTCGAGCCTCTAGCCCTTCCGCCCCTGTTCATTCTGGTCCTTGCCACGTAGCCGTTCCTGTCGATGAAGTAGAGGTAGCCCTCCTGCCTGGATACGCGTTCGCGTCCCATGCGTGCCTTCCTGCCGCGCTCGTTCGACCTCATCGGCGTGCGCCAGACGTAACCGTCCTTACCCAGGAAGTAGAGATAACCATCTTCTCTCTCTACTCTTTCGCTTCCTACTCTTTCTGCCATCAAATTCACCAATCTTTAATGAAATGGATAACCTTAAATAACTATCGTCGGAGCACCGACGGGAAATTGTGTACAGCCGACGTTAGTCAAATGTCTAATGCCGCCAAAACCGAAATTAATGGGGAAACCAGATTTTCCGCGCATACTCTTAATAATGCTTTCTTCGCCAATAACTAACGATTGAAATGATAACGGTAAAACTGTTTGACAAGGTGAGTTTCGAGGGCTTCACGCTGGTGGAGGGCTTCCCCGGCATAGGCCTCGTTGGGCCGATGGCTATAAGCTACATGATAGACAAGCTCGGCATGCAGTACTGCGGCTACATAGAAAGCGACGAGTTCCCGCCGCTGGTGTCGATACACGACGGCACGCCGATGCCGCCTGTGCGTCTCTACATCAACGAGAAGCTGAAGCTCGTCACAGTGTTTGCGGAGTTCGCCATACCTGTGAAGATGACCTACGATCTGGCTAGCGAGTTGCAGAAGCTGATAAGCGCCGAGAAGATTGCGAAAATAATATCGATAGGCGGGATGCCGTCCCGGATACCGATCCAGATGGACGACAATCCTGACGATCAGGCAGAAGCGCAGAATGAGCAGCAGGCAAAGGTTTTTGCTATAACGTCGTTGAAGAAACTCGACGCCGAGGTCAAGAAGGCAGGCCTGTCGTCCGTGAGTGAGGGTGTGGCCACCGGAATAAGCGCCATGCTGCTCATCAACGCGGCAAGGAGCAACGTGCCTGACATAACGGTGCTTGTGCCAGTAGACCAAAACATAGTCGACCCGAGGTACGCCGAGCAGGCGATAAAGGCCATCGACAGCCTTGCAGAGCTCAAGATAGACACGACAGAGCTGGACCGCGAGGCGAAGGAGGTCGAGGCCAAGATACGCGAGATGATAAAGAAGAGCAAGGAGAGCCACGAGAGCCTAAAACAGGCGACAGACTCGGCAGGCCCTTCGATGTACGCGTAAACACCTCATAAAGGCAGGGGTGGCAGAGTCTGGTTTGGCTCTACAAAGCCACAGAAAAACGCGCAGGACTTAAGATCCTGTGGCCTAGCGCCTTCGTGAGTTCAAATCTCACCCCCTGCATTCCATTCGTGCGACATGGAAGCTCCAGTATGCAAAATTTTATATATCTGCAATGGCAAACCCTATCCGACACTAGTTGGTCCAGCGTGAATTTTCATGGCCGATGAAATATATGATTTAATAGTAGCAGGAGCAGGCATGGCGGGTAGCCTCGCAGCAGGCATAGCCGCGAAGCAGGGACTCAACGTGCTGCTCCTCGACAGGAACGACCACGAAACGGCCGGAAAGAAGAACAACTGGGGCTGGACGTGCGGCGACGCCGTAGCAGGCTCGCACATCGATTACATACAGGCAAAGACAGGTATTACGTTCTCAAAGCCTGGGCTCGACCTCAAGGTTGACGGCGTCTACGCGTTCTCGCCGGACCTAGGTGCGAAGTACCTCTTCGACGGCGTCGGCTACACGCTAGACAGACCGGAGTTCGAAAAAGTGCTTCTCGACTTTGCGGTCAAGAATGGCGCGCACTACATGAACCACTTCGAGGTTGAGGGCCCGATAATGGAGGGCAGCGCTGTCGCCGGCATATTCGGCAAGGACGAGCGCAAGGAGCACAGGACATTCAAGTCCAAGCTCGTGATAGACGCTCTTGGAGTGGCGACCGTGCTCAGACGCAGGCTACCTGATAATAAGTACATAGAGAAGAACGTTGACATAGATGACATAGAATCGACAGGCAGGTACATCTACGAGTTTGAGTTGGACCATGAGGACTTGAGATACTACGACCCTAAGAACGCGCTCATACACCTGAACCAGGAGATGGCGCCAGGAGGCTACGGCTGGGTCTTCCCCAAGAGCGACGGCAAGATAAACATAGGGCTCGGCGTTCAGAAGCGCAGCCTCGACATACGCAACCAGAAGCTCGGCAGGACCGACACTGTGCAGGCTCTCATAGACCAGTACGTCAAGTGGAACGTCACGGTCAAGAACACGAAGCTGTTCAACAAGGACAGCAACGGCCGCGGCGTATGGTCAGTGGCGGTGCGCAGGCAGATTGGCAGCCTCGTGTACGACGGATACATGGGAGCGGGCGACAGCATGGCGATGCCCAACCCGATAAGCGCGGGTGGCATAGGCCCTGCGCTTATTGCCGGCGTGCTGGCCGGCGAGAACGCAGTGAGGGCCATAGGAGCCAACGACACCTCGGTAAAAGGCCTGTGGCAGTACAACATCGACTACAACGAGGCCTATGGCTATAAGACAGCAGGCATGGAAGTCTTCAGGACGTATATGCAGTCGCTCAACAACGAGAGGCTTAACTCTGGTATACGCACCTTCCTGACAGCCAAGGAGGCGTCGGACATAACCCTTGGTGTAATACCGGAGCTCAGCCTTACCTCAAAGCTCAAGATGATAATGAAAGGCGCAGCTGACATAAGTGCGTTCAAGAACCTTGTGCATGTGGTCGGCAAGATGAAGGAGTTGAACCAGATATACAAGGAGTACCCGCAGACGCCTGAACAGTACGAAAAGTGGAACACGCGTGTCGAGAAGGAGATCCGCGACGTCAAGGAGCGTTTCAAGCCGAATCCAATATAAACAAGGTGACAATCAGATGGAAGCAGACGACTACACAAAATACGAGAAAGCAAGGGTCATAGGAGCGAGGGCCCTTCAGCTGGCGCACGGAGCGCCACCTCTAATAAAGGTGCCTGACGGGACTACGGAGCCAATAGACCTTGCAGAGCTCGAGTTCAAGAAAGGCGTAATACCTATAACCATAATCAGGGAGTGAGCCTGCTCCTCTTGGCCAGCTCGCTGACCTTCCCTGCGTAGTCGCCCCGGAGCGTATAGACATAAGCGCTGCCGTGCCTGAACACGCCGTTCCTGAAAAGCGGATTTATGTTGTCCTTTCCCGAGGAGAGCTCGTTAACAGACATGCCTATTATAAGGTCGTTGTACGCTGGCATCACAACAAGCCTCTCTGTTTTGAATGCGTCATATCTCCTTTTGGCTCTGGTTTTGCTCGGTGGCGCTATGAGCCATGCCTTCTCCCTGTAGAAGGCCCCGTTTCTGTCGCGCATAGATATCGCGACGTGGTTGTGCGCCGTGACGATGCACCTGCGCAGCACTGCTTCATCCGACGGCCATGTGTTGCCATGCAGCAGCGCGACCTCTTTGAGCAGCACCTCCTTGACTGGTTTGACGCCTACTATCTCATCGAGGTGCGCATCGTGGTTCCCTGCCACGA
>JAJZII010000059.1 GCA_021810685.1 Microcaldota archaeon | reverse complement strand
TTCAGGCAAACACAAATGAGCGTATGGGGTTGTTCAGGCGTTTTGAACTGAAAAACGATAGCGTGAGCCTTTTGCGGGTGAGCTTTTGGAAGCATGGGAAGAAATAGCTGTAATGCTTATGGATAAAAACAAATTCACCTTTTCCTCGAGATTTGAAGCTAGTATGGCCGCAGCACTGGATATAATGGGAATAAAATTCTCTTACAAGAACCTGCAATTTTACATAAACAGTGCCGACGAAGCCATAACGTATACGCCTGATTTTACGTTAGAAGTTACCCGAGATTCCAAACCCGTTATAATAGAAACGCATGGCAAGCGCTATTTGGACAAAAGGTTCATTGGAAAAATGCATTCCTTCATGGAAAGCTCGGCGTCCAAAGAATATTATACTATAATAATAATGGACAAGAGGCCAAAAAAGCCGGACAAGCTAAAGATAGAGCTGAAGAAATACGGCTATGAGGCTGAGGACATATGCAACGAAGTTTGGCGTATCCCATATAATGCCGAGCTCGGAATCCAGCTAAGCATCAAGAACGATGAAGGGTCTCTTTATACAAAACTAAATTCATTAAGGCGCGGCGAGAACACTTCCAAATATAAAGTTTCAATCGAACCCAGAAAAGAAAGTATGCACATGAAGCATCTGAGTATGGTTTATTGATAATGTACAAAAGCAATAAGCAACTCAGAACCGGGTTCTCGAATGCGCCAGGGTAGGGATTTGAACCCTAAAGCCCTTGCGGGCACCGGTTTGCATGCCGCGCATCACCAATCAGCTCTTGATATCTGAGATTCAAGACCGGCGCAATACCAGATTCTGCCACCCTGGCACGTGAAGCATTGCGCGAGCTAATATATAAGCGTTAGCGCGCGCCTTTCGTGATTTTAATGTCGTTCAACACCCTAATCCGAAAACTGCTGGAATCAATCAGTTTCATCGCCGGCCGAAGACCGGCACCCCACGCCAGTGAGCTGGTGCTGCACATAGGGAACGCTATGAGCGAGCTGCGTACAAGCATGATGGCCCAGCGCAAGCAGGCAGGCAGGTACGCCAGCTTCGGCTCTTATGCTGTGAAGAGGTGGCGCAGCATCAGGGGCAGGGTCCAAATCACTCCCTCGAAAGAATCAAATCCTCATATAGTCGTGGTCGGCATGTCAGGGACAGGCAAGAGCTCGCTGCTCAAGTCGTTCCTCTCGGACATCAGCACGTCTGCGATGAACGCGATAATCTTCGACGCCCACAACGAGTTTGAGGACATAGTGGCAGGCATAGGGGGCACGGTGCACGACGCGAAGAGCTCAAGCCTAAACATCTTCGCCCTCGACGGCATGTCAACGGACGAGCGCGTGTCCGAGCTTGCGGCCCTTTTTAGGGACGTGTACGGTCTCGGCTACATACAGGCGACGAAGCTGATTGAGTGCATGCGCTACGCCTACAGGAAGGCGCAGTCATCAACTGCGCTGCGCGACGGCGTGCCCAACATGGCGCTTTTAGTGAGAGAGCTGGACATCTTCCTGGGCAACGCCAAGTACGCTTCGGAGCGCCACGTCCTTATGCATCTCCGCTCAAGGCTTGCACTGCTGAACGTCCCGGCGCTGAACTCCGGCTTCGTCGAAGCATCGGCGCTAATGCGCGGCGTGCACTCGTTCTCGATAGCGGGCATACGCAGCGAGGAGGCCCGCTACATCTACGTGCACGAGCTGCTCGCGAGGTTGTACGCGCTGATGCGCTCCAACGTAAAAGAACAGGGGGTACGCACCTTCATCATGATAGACGAGGCCCAGACCCTTTTGGACAGGGCCTACGGCGAGAGCAGCATGGTGCGCAGGCTCATCGAGGAAGGGCGCAAGTACGGCATCGGCGTCATAATAGCTACGCCATCCATCTCATCGCTGCCTAAGCAGATGGTCGCTAACGCGTCGAACCTCATAGTGCTGAGGACCGTCGAGCCCAGGGACGTTGCTTACGCCGCGAGCCTGCTCTCCAACGGCGACGCAGCTACGGCAGAAGAGCTCAGGAAGGCCATATGCACCCTTGGCCAGAACGAGGCGGTGATGGCAGCGTCGAACAGGCCGGTTGTCGTAGCCACACCCCGTATCGCCGTGGCCACGAACAGCATCATATCGAAGGGGGGAAAACCGATGCAACATGCGGAACTGCCGAAGCACCCGGTGCCAAGAACCTCTCTGGAAAAAGACCTTGGCCCTGTGGCCATTGACGACGCCATTGCATCAGGTGCGCTCGAAGAGTTCGTGATTGCCCCTGGCGGCGTCAAAGAAAAGTGGCTCATGCGCAGGAACCATGCGTTGAGCATAGAGCACGAGGTGATGGTGATGCGCATAAGCGCGGAGCTGCACAGCGCAGGCATCACCAACTACATAATAGACAACTCCACAGGCCCTGACATAGCGGCGCGCATCGGCAGCAGGAACATAGCTGTTGAGTATGAGACAGGCAGGAAGAGCGCCGCTTCTACTGCAGCGATGCTCATGGCGCGCGAGAAGGAGTACGATGCAGTTGCCATGTTCGTGAACGATGCAGCGCTGAAGTTCTACAGGGACAACTTCGCAAGCGGAAAGATTGCGGTTTTCGGCGCTGCCGAGGCCGCCAATGCAGCAAGTCTGGTAGCAAGTGCCGCGGGTTCCAGATAAATATAACTATACCTATATCTGACCCGTCTTCATTGGCGAGTCAAAAATGTGGCAAACCATACTCAATACAATGCAAAACCTATACTTCTGCATCACGGGTATGGCTGACCTGACAAGCTACAGAAATCAAACTTTTGACGGCTCCTGTATTAAAAAGTTTTCAGCTAAAACAAATCTGGCAGTTCTGATGGTCGAAGTCAAAAAGCAACAGCCAGTCGCAGCGCTCAAAGCGGAGCCTATGACCGGCGCGCAGAAGCGCATACTTGCAGTGGTCATGATTGGCACGATGATGGCGGCAATAGACGTCACCATAGTGCTGCTCGCCATACCTGACATTACCACAGCCCTGCACACGAACCTCGCATCCAGTATCTGGGTCATCTTGGCGTACCTGCTGGTCACTGCAATACTGACGACGCAGCTCGGTAGGCTGGGTGACATCTACGGGCGCAACAGGATGTTCAAGCTCGGGTTCCTGGTTTTTACTGTAGCGTCAGGCCTCTCCGGCGCCTCGTTCAGCATCTACATGTTGATAGCGTTCAGGGTTCTGCAGGGGATAGGTGGCGCCTTCATGCAAGCGAACAGCGGTGCCATAATAGCAGACGCGTTCGAGCCACGCCACCGCGGCAAAGCCTTCGGGTTCACAGCATTGGGCTGGAATATCGGATCAATGCTCGGAATAGTGCTGGGTGGCGTGCTAACTACGTTCGCCGGATGGCCATACATCTTCTACATCAACGTGCCCATAGGTATAGTGGCGCTCTACTTCGCTTACAAATACATGAAGCCATCGCCTCGCCGGCAGGAGAACCTCGATATACGGGGCATGATTGTGCTCGCCGCATCGCTGCTGCTTATAACTCTGGGAGGCGCGGGCACAGCGTCAGTTGGCATAAGCACGGCTACAACCCTCTTTCTGGTGGCCGGCTTCGGTCTTCTGCCCGTGTTCGTGCTGCTAGAGAGGCACGCCAAGTTTCCCACGATAAATTTTGCAGTCTTCAGGAACAGGATACTCTCCAACTCTATAATGGCAGCGTTCTTCCAGAGCATGGGTTACATGGCCGTTGTATTTATCCTAATCATGTACCTTCAGGGGGTCAGAGGTCTAAGTCCCCTCAATGCCGCCTTGCTGCTCCTGCCAGGTTACGTGCTCAGCTCATTCACAGGCCCGTATATGGGCAGGCTCTCAGATAAAGTCGGTGCGCGGTCGATTGCCACTATAGGGGTATTGCTGATGCTGGCAGCTGTACTCG
>JAJZII010000058.1 GCA_021810685.1 Microcaldota archaeon | reverse complement strand
AGCAACTGAGGCTCTAGCCTTTTAAGCATTAACGCCAATTTATTGAGTGATAAGATGAGAGTAATAAAACATGGAAGTCACCACCCATATGCGCTGAAGATGCGCGACCTGCCGGGATTCTCGAACCTGACAAGCGACGAGAAGCTCCTGAACTACGAGGTACACCTGTGCGCCTGCGGGCTGTCGAGGAACAAGCCATACTGCGATGGCAGCCACGCGAAGACGAAGACGGAGGACGAAGCTAAGCTCTACGCTTACGACCTCGAGGGCAACGGCTCCGAGGTGAATGAGACCGAGGAGCTGGCAGAGGCTCCTGACGAGTACGTTGACTGAGCGGACTAACGCGTCGCACGAAAGAGTAAATAAAGCTTCCGTGCGCATCTATTTCTGATTAGATGGCAGAGGACTTCAAGGTCACACCCTACAAGGTCGAGGGCAAGATAGACTATGATATACTCGCCAGGCAGTTCGGCCTCAAGCATATAGATGAGGAACTGCTAGGGCGAATAAAGAAGCACACTGGGACGCCGCACTTCATGCTGAGGCGCAGCATTTACTATGCACACCGAGACCTCAACTGGCTCCTTGACGAGTATGAGAAGGGTAACAAATTTTACCTTTACACAGGAATAGCGCCGTCGGGGCCGATGACGATAGGGCACCTCGTGCCCTTCATGCTCACGCAGTGGCTGCAGGAGAAGTTCGGCGTAGAGGCCTACATACAGATACCGGACGAGGAGAAGTATTGGGCGAGGGGCAAGCCGCTGGAAGAGATACACAAACTGTCGTACGACGCTGCGCTGAACATAGCGGCGCTCGGGTTCGACCCCAAAAAGACGAAGATATTCTTTGACATGGAGTATGCCAAGACGCTGTACAGGCAGGCGGTACGCGTCGCCAAGCACATAACATTCTCGATGGTGAAGGATGCGTTCGGCATGACCAACGAGTCGAACATAGGCTGGATATTCTACACCAGCATGCAGGCGGTGCCGGCGTTCCTCAAGAGCGTCGAGGAAGGCCATAACGTCCCGTGCCTGATACCTTTGGCGGTCGACCAGGACGTGCACTTCAGGCTGACGCGCGACGTTGTCGGAAAGCTGGGTTATTACAAGCCGGCCACTATAGAAGCGAAGTTCCTGCCCGGCATGAGCGGCGACGCGAAGATGTCGGCGAGCTCCGAGAAGGACACCATATACCTGCACGACGACGAGGCCACAGTGGTGAAGAAGGTCCAGCGCATGTTCACGGGCCAGCAGGCCACTGCTGAGCTGCAGAGGAAGCACGGAGGCGATCCTGACAGGTGCGTAGTATGCCAGAACTACAGGTACATCTTCGAACCGGACGACAAGAGACTCGAGGCCATATTCGACGCGGAGCGCAACGGCACGCTGCTTGCAGGGGAGCACAAGGCAGATCTTGCCAAACGCATAAACGCCTTCCTGGAGCAGCACAGGCGCAATCGTGAGAAGGTAAGGAGCAGACTCGACGACTTCATAGTCAGGGACTAGTGCATTCGATGGCTGAGGATGACACGCAGCAGAGCGTCCAGGAGCTTGGCTTAGCCACCGCGAAGAGCGGCACCGTTTTTGTCTTCAGCAAGGTCGCAGGCGCGGCGGTCACGCTGATGCTACTGGTATTCCTGACCAGGTTCCTCAGGCCCGCAGATTACGGAATCTACACGCTTGCGGTGGCGTTCGCTACACTCCTTGGCACAGGAGGCAACTTCGGCATAGGCACCGCGCTCAGGAAGAAGCTGCCCGAGGAGAAGGCAGAGAAGGAGCGCAGGCTAGGCATAATAAGCAACGCGTATGCAGTCTCAACGCTCATAGCGCTGGCAATAAGCATAGCTGGGATATCGCTTAGCGGCACGATAGCAACGTACGTATATGGCAACCCTTCGATGACTATGCCGCTTGTTGTCGCTTCGGTCATAGTACTTCTCACTGTGCTGTTCAACATAACGGTCGCGGTGCTCGTTGGGCTGGACATGATAAGCGAATCGGCCGTCTCCAACGTCGCTTACACCGTGATCCAGCTCTTCATGACAGTAGTGCTCGTAACCCTCGGCTACGGCGTGCTGGGCGCGATGGCAGGGCTCGCGGCGGGGCTTGTGATAGGGTTTGCCATAGCGTTCGCATACGTTGCGCTGAGGGGCTATGCCAGGGCCGTGATGCCATCATGGAAGAAGGCCAGGGAGCTGACCCGTTTCTCCGCACCGGTTGTGGTGGCAAACCTAGTGGCCTCAGGCACCACGAGCTTCGCGATAGCGTTTCTTGGCGTGTTTGCCGGCGCAGCAATGGTCGGAAGCTTAGGAGCGGCGTACAAGCTCGGCAGGATCGTGGAGCTCGTGCTTACCTCAACGACGTTCGTGCTGCTTCCTGCCTTCTCCAAGATGTTCGCGAGCGAGCACCTGGCGAGGCGCGTCAGCTCAATATACGGCAGCAGCGTCTACTACATGCTGCTGCTGCTGCTTCCTGTGCTTGCGTGGATGGTGGGCGCAGCAACGCCGCTGACGCGGCTGCTCTTCTCTGGCGCCTATGCGTCAGCGCCGTTCTACTTCGCTGTTATAGTCATAGGCACGGCAGTTGGTATAATAGGAAGCTTTGCGGCAACGCTGATAATAGGCCATGGGGACACAAGGCGCTTCATGCGCTACCAGGTCATCGTGGTAGTAACGGAGCTCGCCATGCTCTTCGTGTTAGTTCCCCTCTACAAGGCTTGGGGAGTGCTGGTCGCGCTATTCGTAATAGCGCCTGTATTCTTCGATGCGCTCTACCTCCGTGCCCTGCGCGAACAGTTCGGCCTCAGGCTCGACTCGAGAAGGCTGTCAGGCGTGGTCCTGGCCGCAACGGCAGCGTGCTTGGTGATGCTCGGCATCGTACTGATGATGCACGGCAATTACCTGTCGATACTGGCTGCGGCGGCGGTTGACGTGCTCCTTTACCCTGCGCTGGCGGTGCTACTTAGGGGCGTGGACAGGAAGAGCACGGAGTTCATAAGAACCATAGCCAGGAGGCTAGGCTTGCTCTATTTCCCGATAGACGCGCTGATGCGCTATGCCGAACTATTCATGGGTGAGGGCGGGCACGGAGAAAGCTGACCTGGCATGGGTATGGAGCAACCACTCTGTGAAGAGAAGGGAAGAGGTTAAGTATGTTACCTGTATACAAACGTAATACATATATATCTTTCTTCCCATAAAAATAACGTGGGTCTATGGCCGAAAGTGAAGTTATTACTATCAGAGTCCCAAAGGGGACAAAAGCTACGATGAAAAGGATCCATGTTAACTGGAGCGAGGATCTCAGGGAGCACATTGAGGATAGGGTGCGCGCGTCGAAGTTGCTCAGTCTATTGAAGGAGCTCCAAAAAAGTTCTAAGAGAATAAGGATACAGGGAGATAGTACAGAGATCATAAGGCACTACAGAGACATAAGGTAAGCAAATGATGACCATAGATGCCAATGCTCTGGTAAAGCTAGTAATAGACGAAGATCAATCAGAAGAGGTTAGGAGCATTGCGTATGAAACCTTGTCGAAGGATGAACCCATAATTGCACCTAATATAGCGTTATACGAATCAATGAACGTTTTGTGGAATTACTCGGTTAAAAAGAAAAAGCTCAATAGTGATAAAGCACTTCTGGCCTTTGATAGATTATTGCAGATATGGAGACAGATTAAGCACGTTGACTCTGAAGACCTGCACAGGATCTCAATGACAATAGCTCTAGACAGCAAACTTACAGCTTACGATTCGCTCTATGTTGCTACAAGCATACTTTACAAAAGCCCGTTATTGACGTTTGATAAAGAAATACTTTCAAAAGCTAATAGAATTGGAATTACTTTAGTTAAGCATTAAAAATTACGTGGAAGGATGTCATGTTATGATATCTATTCGCGCCCGGGTAACTCAGTGGTAGAGTGCCAGTCTTGTAAACTGGAGGTCGAGGGTTCAAATCCCTCTCCGGGCTATCAAGGTACCTG
>JAJZII010000057.1 GCA_021810685.1 Microcaldota archaeon | reverse complement strand
GATAGTCCTCCATAAGTTCATGCCTGCACTGAAGGAACGCAGCATAAGCACCTCTTCCGAGGAGCTGACGAACGAGGACGGCACGAGGTCCAAGGTCAGCGCTATACAGATAGTGCTCGAGAAGTGAGCCTGCCGCTATTTCTTGCGGTCCTAACGGCGGCGCAGCGGAAGCTTGGCGTACGGCGCAGACAAGCCTTTTAATGGGTGCACTTCATATTAGAGCGTGTTTTGCATTCACGGCATGGTATAATGATGCGCACTAACTTCATAGGGGAACTCTCAGCTGCGATGGACGGCAAGGAGGTGACGCTCGCGGGCTGGGTCCACGAGGTCAGGGAGCTGGGCAAGATGACCTTCCTGCTGCTCAGGGACAGCACCGGCATAGTGCAGGTGATAGGCAAGCAGGGTACCATTGACGAGTCGATAATAAAGAAGATGTCGCTGCCAAAGGAGAGTGTCGTAGTCGTAACCGGCACGGTGCGCGCCAACAAGGAAGCGAGGAAGGGCTTCGAGGTCGTGCCGAAGAAGGTCGAGAACGTCAATCCGCTCTCGACAAGCATACCGTTCGAGGTAACCGGCAAGGTGCCAGCGGACCTTGACGTGCGCCTCAACAACAGGCAGATAGACCTAAGGCGCGTTCAGACATCCTCGATATTCAAGATAGAATCCACGATCCTGGGTGCCTTCAGAGACGAGTTTACTAAGAGACATTTTACGGAAATACGCACGCCGTCCATAGTCGCCGAGGCGACCGAGGGCGGCACTGACCTGTTCTCCGTGCAGTACTTTGAAAGCAAGGCGTACCTGGCCCAGTCCCCGCAGCTGTACAAGCAGCTCGCGATAATAGGGGGCATGGACAGGGTTTTCACCGTGACGCCGGTGTTCAGGGCGGAGAAATCCAACACTGTGTACCATCTCAACGAATCCACGCAGATGGATATAGAAGTGGGCTTCGCGGACCACGACGACGTGATAGAACTGCTGGGTGCGACGGTCGTCGACATGGTCAAAGCGGTAAAAAAACAGAATGCTAATGAGCTCGACACTTTGGGCATCGAGCTGAAGGTTCCGCAGCCGAAGATCATAACATATGCGGAGGCAATAGACAAGCTCAACGAGAACGGCTCAAACGCCAAGTATGGCGAGGACTTTTCAAGAGAGAGCGAAAAGAAGATAGGGGAGCTCTACGGTGACGCAATCATAGTCAAGGAGTACCCGACGGCAATACGCGCCTTCTACTCGAGGCCCAACGACAAGAACCCCGAGCTCTCGAACAGCTTCGACTTCCTTTACAAGGGCATGGAGATATGCAGCGGGGCGCAGAGGATCCATCAGCCGGAGATGCTCATAGAAGCGATAAAGAAGAAGGGCATGGATCCAAAGGGCTTTGAGTTCTACGTAAACGCATTCAGGTGCGGCGCGCCGCCCCATGCCGGCTGGAGCATAGGTCTTGAAAGAATCGCGATGCAGATAACAGGGTCGCAGAACATACGCGAGGCTGCGATGTTCCCACGCGACAGGAAGAGGCTCACGCCATAGTCGCCCAGCCGGTCAGCTTCCATCTCTGGCCGATGTTCCTCATTATCGCCATCTTTATGCCCTTCTCGGCGCATATCGGGTGTCTGAGCTCTATCTTCAGTGCGTTCTTCTTCGCCTGCTCGACGTAACCCACGACCGTGAGTGTGCCGACGCTCAGGATTATAGGCTCGTTGTCCGAGAAGCCCCTCTCCTGCAGGTCGGTCCTCGCAAGCGAGTGGTAAGTTATAGCGACGCTGTTGAGCACCTCCGGCAGCTTGCCCTTCCTGCCGACGACGTTGCCAACGAGGCCGTCCGCCTTCGTGAACGTCGGATCTATCTCTGTGCTCAGCCCTATCAGGCCCCCTGGCAGCGCCTCGTCGAGCTCCTCGGCGCCGTTGCTTATGGCATCGATGGTCGTGATTATGGGCCTGTATACCTCGCGCTTGTGTGCGCCCACCTTTATTCCAGGGCGTATCTCCACTTCGTCGCCCTTCTTCAGCTCGCCCCTGACCAGCGTGCCCCCGACTACACCTCCCTTGAGGCTGCCTATCTTGGCCCCGGGCTTGTTGACGTCGAACGACCTGGCCACGTACATGAACGGCTCGGCCTCAGGGTCGTGCTTGGGCTTAGGCAGGTTCGCTATGCGCTCCAGCAGCACGTCGACATTGATGCCCTGGTTCGTCATGATAGGTATTATGGGCGCGTTCTCTATCACGCTGCCCTTCAGGAACTCCTTTATCTGCCTATAATGCTTGAGCGCCCCCTCCTTGCCTACTATATCCACTTTGCTCTGCACCACTATGGCATCCTTGATGCCGAGCAGGTTTATGACCATGAGGTGCTCCTTCGTCTGCTGCATCGGGCACGGCTCGTTCGCCGCTATGACGAAGAGTATCGCGTTGATTATGTTGGCGCCCGCTATCGCGGTGGCCATGAGCGTCTCGTGACCTGGCGCATCGAGGATCGATATGCGCATGAGCGGCCTCGCCTCGCCGCCGCACTCCGGGCACTTGTCTGCCACGGTGTAAGCCTCGGGGCCCTCGCAGCCCTCGCACTTCCTTATCACAGTGTCGGCATAACCTAGCTTGATTGTCATGTTGCGCTTCAGGCTCTCGCTGTGCCTATCGGTCCACACGTTGGTCAGTGCCTTGACTAGCGACGTCTTCCCATGGTCTATGTGCCCGAGCGTGCCTATGTTGAGCACGCTCTGCTTCAGCTTGTCCATCTTATATGCCCTTACTTCTGCTCCTCGCCCTGCTCCGCGGTCTTCTTCTCCTTCTTGGGGAATATCTCATCAGCGGGCTTTGCACCATACTCCACTATGACTGCGTTTATCTGCTCTATGTCGTCGCTTATCACAGGTCCGACGACCGTCTTGCGCCTGCGCAGACCCTTGTGCTTGCCAGACGCGCTCACAAGCTTGAGTACGCCTGCCTTGCCGGTGCCGGCGAGCGAGCTCTCCATCGGGAAGCCGCTCTTGCTCGAACCTCCCGTTATCTGCAGCTTGCAGCCGCTCAGGCCTATGACGGCGCCGTCAATGACCTCCCCAACCTTCCTGTTCATGAGCGTCGGTTTCATCTCCTCGCTCACCTCTGCCTGCGCGCTCCTCCCTGATTTTTTGTCGGAATAAACTATCTTCAGAAACTCACCTAAGTGTGTTAAATATTATCTAAGCGGCAGCCGCTACCTGTACATGTTCTCCGGCTCGTCCTTGAAGCGCCGTATGCGCTCCGCTAGTTCCCGCGGCACCGCAGGCCGTATCTCAGTCAGCGCGTACTCAAAGTCTGCCTTCGCGACGGTAGTGGCGTCGTTCCTTATCGCGTTCATGCCTGCTTCGCGTGTCAGGTTCTCTATCTCCGCGCCTGTATACCCTTCCGTGGCCTTCGCGAGCTCCTCTATGATAACGTCCTTCGCCAGCGGCATGCGCCTGGTGTGCACTTTGAGTATCTCGGCACGCATGCGCTCATCTGGCATCGGTATCTCGATTATTTTGTCAAACCTGCCTGGCCTGAGCAGAGCGGGGTCTATTATGTCGGGCCTGTTGGTCGCGGCTATGACTATGACATTCTTCAGCTCCTGCAGCCCGTCCATCTCAGTGAGCAGCGTGTCAACGACGCGCTCAGTCACCATCGAGTCGCCGGAGTCACCGTTGCGCGCGAACGCTATCGAGTCTATCTCGTCTATGAATATTATGCAAGGGGACGCCATCTTCGCCTTCCTGAAGACCTCCCGCACCGCCTTCTCACTCTCGCCTACGTACTTGCTGAGGAACTCTGGCCCCTTTATTGATATGAAGTTCGATTCGCGCTCCGTGGCCACGGCCTTCGCAAGAAGGGTCTTGCCGGTTCCTGGCGCCCCGACGAGCATTACCCCCCTGATCGGCCGTATGCCCATCTTCTCAAAGGTCTGCGGTTTCTTTATCGGGAGCTCTATGGCTTCCTTGAGCTGCGCCTTGACGTTGTCGAGCCCGCCGACGTCATCCCAGTGCACGTTCGGCCGCTCGATGAACACCTCGCGGAGCGCGCTTGGCTGTATCGCGCTGAACGCATCCACGAAGTCG
>JAJZII010000056.1 GCA_021810685.1 Microcaldota archaeon | reverse complement strand
CGAAGGCATGCTTGGCATAGAGGGCGTCGATTCAGAGCTGATCAGGCGCACAGTGGCGCGCGGGAGGCGCATAAAGCTCGTCTGCAGTATCAGGCGCGACGGTCCAGTAATAAGGGCATCTGTCGGTCCAGAGTTCGTGGACATGGCCGATCCCCTTGCTTCAGTAAGCGGTATAAACAATGCCATAGAAATAAGGGGCATGGCGAATCAGAGCGAGATCAGTCTGTTCTTGTCTGGACCTGGCGCCGGCGGCGACGTCACGGCCAGCAGGGTGGCCGCAGACATCAAGAAGGCCATGCGTTTCATAAGGGCGAGTCGACGTGGATAGCATCAAGCTGGTAGTGCCTGCGACATCCGCTAACCTCGGTTCTGGCTTCGACATATGCGGCATAGCGCTGGCCAGGCCGACTGACACGATGTGGGTATCGAAGGCAGACTACGACAAGATCGATAGCGTAGGTGCCTACGATGTACCGACCAGCCTAGAGGCCAACACGTGTGGGCCTGTTATAAGAGCGATGCGCGACCGGTTCGGCATAGGGGGCGTCAGGATGGCGATAAACAAGGGGATAAAACCGGGCAGCGGCCTGGGCAGCAGCGCGGCTACGGCCGCAGGCACAGCGTTCGCGATAGACAAGTTATACCGCCTGTCCCTGGAAAAGGAGGAGCTGGCCCAGTACGCCTCGCTAGGCGAGGCAGTGTCAGCCGGGACACCGCACGCGGACAATGTCACGCCAGCGATATTCGGCGGCTTCACCATAATAACCAGCCGTGAGCCGCTCAGGGTTAAGCGCATAAAGGCGCCGCCATCGCTCGATGCCATAATAATACTGCCGCGTTCAGGCAAGGCCTCGACCAAGGCCGCGAGGGAGGCCCTTCCGGCCAGCGTGCCGAGAGAGGCCCACCAGCGCAATATGCAATTGCTGGCCTCGCTGATATGCTCGTTCGAAGATGGGGACATCGACGGTATAATAGCATCGATGGACGATGCCGTGGCAGAGCCGGCCAGGCACGCGGCCGGCATACTCCCGCACCTGTACGAGGTCAGAGAAGCAGGCAAGGAGCTGGGCTACGGCGTCGTGGCCAGCGGTGCAGGCCCGTCTATACTGGCCCTGGGCAAGCGCTCGCCCAGAAGCCGCGAGGCGCTCGTCGCAAGGGTAAAAGACATATTCAGAGAGAGCCATGAAATAATCACGAGCGGGATATCGAACCAGGGCGCAAGGAAAGTGGGTTGATTCAACGCGCACGAAGCTTGTTTGCATGGACTGCGGCGCCGAGCACGAGCCGGCAAGCATATGGCGGTGCGAGTGCGGCGGCCTCCTTGATGTTGTCACGACCGACATCGAGATTACCAGAGCAGAGCTCGACAGGCGCGCCCGGAGCAGGAAGAAGCCGTACAACAGCGGCGTCTGGCTCTACAAGGAGTTGGTGCACCCGCTGGTCAGGGACGACCTGATAGTCACTAGGCCTGAAGGAAACACCAACATATACGCGCACGCCAGGGTATCTGAGTTCGCTGGCATAGCAAAGCTTAGCATGAAGCACGAGGGAGAGAACCCCACCGGTTCGTTCAAGGATAGGGGCATGACAGTCGGCATATCCGAGGCGCGCAGGCTGGGCCACAAGGCTGTCGGTTGCGCGTCGACCGGTAACACCTCCGCATCGCTCGCATCGTATGCGGCTCTCTGCGGCATGCGCTCCGTCGTGTTCATACCATCCGGCGAGATAGCCTACGGCAAGCTGGCGCAGGCGATGGCTTTCGGTGCGAGGGTGCTGCAGATCAGGGGAAATTTCGATGATGCGATGCGCATCGTGCAGGAGGCCTGCGGTCGCTTGGGCCTGTACCTGCTCAACTCGATAAACCCATGGCGCATAGAGGGCCAGAAGAGCATAGCGTTCGAGCTCATCCAACAGCTGCGCTGGAAACCTCCGGATTGGGTTATCGTGCCAGCCGGCAACTTGGGCAACACGTCAGCGATAGGCAAGGCGCTCGTGGAGCTCAGGGACCTGGCGCTGATAGAGCATCTGCCCAGACTGGCTGCGGTTCAGGCTGAGGGCGCAAACCCGTTCTACAGCATGTGGAAGGAAGGCCTAGAGCGGCCGCCAACGCTGGCTAAGCCAGAGACGCTGGCCAGCGCGATAAGGATAGGCAATCCGGTCAGCTGGAAGAGGGCCATGCGCGCCATAAAGGCTACCAATGGCGTCGTGGAGCAGGTGTCCGACCAGGAAATAATGGACGCAAAAGCTGTAATAGACTCGAGCGGTATAGGCTGCGAGCCAGCATCGGCCGCATCTCTTGCAGGCGCTAAGAGGTTACGGGAGCGCGGCATCATCAGCAGCGACGACAGCGTCGTGTGCATACTGACCGGCAACATCCTCAAGGACCCTGGCGCAACTGTCGACTACCACACCGGGAAAATAAACGGCATAGAACCAAGGTACAAGAACTCACCTGTCGAGGTCCCCCCTGACATCGAGAGCGTGATGAAGGCGTTGCGCTAGCCCGACACGTTGCGGAATAGGGATTTTCCTCGGGTCCTAAGCGATGGGCTGCGTTCCCATCCAATGCCTCAATTGAAACGCTGTGCATGGGCTCCAGCCCAGCATCAATAAAGCCACGCCATGCTGCGCTCGGCCTTTTGTGTCACTACCGGCCTGCCCATGCGTTGTCCATTGCCACGCGATGTTGTGCGGCGCCGTAATAATAAAGGCCGTGCCTACTCGATGTGCTCGTAAGCTTCACTTCGAAAACCTGATGTAGATTCTTCGATACTGCAGCAGCACCGATACAACTAGAACCGTAATTATTACAAGGTATACGTATAGAAGCGGCGATGCCGAACTGCGCTTTATGCTAAAGCCTATGCTTATCGTCAAAACCAAGCTTAGTAATCCCAGGAAGGCGACCGCCAGTGCGTGCACGGTGAATATCATGCTGAACGCCAAGCTCTGGTTATTCGTACCATCCTTATCCCTGATACGATAGAACAACGACGGCAGGTTCATCAGGTAAGGGTATTCCTCGAATAACGTGTACCTATATCTTATTACAAGAAGCAGCAGTGCCAGAACGCAGGTGAATACAAACGGCACTATTAGCGACGCCACGCTTCCAGTGCTCCCGTAATAATAGGTCCCGGCAATCCAGGAAAATAATACGAGCAATACGCCTGTTGCTATAAGTATCCTGGCTGCGCTCTCCAGCCCATACCTCTTTAGCGTCTTGTTTGCCATTAAAATCAGTTATCGGTTCTGTAAAATCCCCTACTCATATTATACGCTACTACATCTCTGGTTCGAATAAAACATAATCATTCCAGCTTCTATGGTTTGGGCTCTGGCTGCATCCGCTGTCCTAAAAGTATCGGGTCATCTACGGCTGCCACTGGTACGCTGAGCATGATGTTAAGCAGCATTATACCTCTGTTGTTTGCGGATAGCCCTGACCTGCGCACTATAACCTCTGTGTTATGCTCGGCGGCTCCCCCATCGGTTCCTGCCATTGCGCCATCACCTACAAGAGCGTCGAAATACTCCAGCAATGTCCAATTTTCCAGGACACGAATTTTACGGCTATTTCTTTTGAAACTTGTGCAGCCTGCGCTTCCTCCTTGCCCTGACCATCCTAGATTTTGACAGCCCCATAAAATCAACAACCTAATTAGTGTGCTTTAAAATATAAGTTTATGCTAAGAGAATATCAAACCAATCTTTGGGAAATGTGCATTTGGTAACGCTTAAAGCCACAGGATTGCGTAATTATCAATGCACGCGCCACACGCTGCGCATAAAGTATACAAAATCGATTCCATGCAGTAAATCCTGCATAGCATAGAATAAGTCAGCCCCTAGCCCTGCTTGAAACACAGGTGTTCCTGCACCGGCTGTCATAGATATCGCTGCGCCTAGTTGCTTTATGGCCCTGCCCATATCTTGAAGTACATCATGCCATCCCCCATACAGGAGGGCTGCCGTTGTTTGTGTATTCAGAAACTACATAGGGGGCAGAGCATTCCTAAGACAGCCCCGAGAGGGATTTGAACCCTCGGCTTCTTGTTTACGAGACAAGCACTCTACCACTGAGTTATCGGGGCGGTCTAAGCATATTTCTGCTAAAGGCTTAATTT
>JAJZII010000055.1 GCA_021810685.1 Microcaldota archaeon | reverse complement strand
GAGCCTGCGCTTGCCGTGGAAGACGTGGTCGGTGCCCTTCATTATCAGCGAGTCGACGCGGCCCCCGCTGTTTTCCCTGAGCCTGCTTATGGCATGCTCCTGCTTTATCTTTGCCACTTCCAAGTAGTGGTCGTCTGTGCCGAACATGACAAGCATCGGCACCCTGATTCTCGCCACATACTCCATGCGACTCTTCAGGTAGTTGAGCGTCCGCGCTTCGCTGTTTCTTGGGTCGCACGTGCTCAGCAGGCGTCTGGCGCCTATAACCGTGTACGGATCTTTTCCCATGGGCATAAGCGCGTACCTGCCTTTGCGCGCTACGGTCCTCGCCGACTTGAGTATAGTGGAATAACGCCCTCCGAAGTGAGCCACGTCGAAATTTAAATCGTCGACAGGCGAGAGAAGGACCATCGCCTTCACAAGCCTGCTCATTTTGGTTGCCGCGTAGTAGACTATTTTCTGGCAGCCGGAGCTGTGGCCGCTGAGCACCACGCGCCGCACGCCGAGGCCCTTCATGAACTCCACTGCGCCGTCTATGTCGTAGACGCAGTCTTCGAATTTTTCAAGTGCGCTTCCCGCGATGAAGTCGGTTTCCTTCGTTCCCTTTTTCTTGGTGAACTCTTCCATCACATAGCTTCCCCTATGCTCTATGGAAAAGAATGCCATGCCTGCCTTCGTAACGGCTACGGAGAGCTCCTCTACCGATGAGCTGCCGTAGAAGCTTCCTTGAAACCCGTGCACATGCACCAGCGCGCTTTTAGGCCGCCCGTGTTCAGGAAGGGCCAGCAGCCCGTAGTGAAGCGTGCCGTCCGTGGCACTGAACTTCTCTATGCTGAGATGTTTGGCGAACATGCTTACCGCTCTTCATGCTCAAGAAAAAGATAAAAGGTGCGGCGTTCAGCCGCACTCGCTGTGTCCGCACTTAGGGCAGGTATAGCAGCCTTCTGCCGCGACCATCGCACCGCTGCAGTCCGGGCACTTCACCGCCTCCGCAATTTCCATCACGTATGCGCCAGCGCCGCTGCGTATCGCCTCGATGCTGACACGCTGCATGACATCGGAGCGCGCCTCGTCCTTTGCTTCGTGCTTCGCCTTCAGGCTGGCGAGGCTCTTCTGGTTGTGGTCCACGGTCTGCAGCACCTGCACCGACTTGCTGCTGTCCCTGTATACCGTTATACCCTTGCATCCAAGCTTGTAGGCCTGCGAGTACGCCCTCTCTATGTCCTGCGGCGTGGCCCACGCCGGGAAGTTTATCGTCTTCGAGACCGCGTTGTCAGTGTACTTCTGGAACGCCGCCTGCATGCGCACATGCCACTCCGGAGCGATGTCGAAGGCAGTTACGAACAGCCTGCGCACCTTCTCGGGCACCTCTTCGACCTCCTGTATGGACATGAGGCCTGCAAGCTTCTTCATCAGCTCCTCGCTGTAGAAGTTGTGCTCCAGCGCGTAGCTCTCGAACTCGTTGTTCACCTCTATGAGGTTCGAGCCAAGGCTCTCATGGACGTTGCGCATGTACACGACCGAGAATATGGGCTCTATACCCTGCGAAGCCCCTCCTGTTATTATGCTGATCGTGCCTGTGGGAGCTATCGTGGTGACTGTCGAGTTCCTCAGCGGCTTGTGCCCGAGCCTGTACCAGACGCTGTTCTCGAACTCTGGAAACGGCCCGCGCTCGACCGCCAATTCCTCGCTCATCTCACGGCCCTTGTCGGTTATGAAGGACATGACCTTTTCGGCCAGCATCAGCGCCTCGTTGCTGTCGTAGCGTATACCCAGCTTTATCAGCATGTCGGCCCAGCCCATCACGCCGAGGCCTATGCGCCGGACAGCGTTGCTGGTGCGTTTTATCTCCTCGAGCGGATAGTTGTTGGCATCTATGACGTTGTCCAGGAAGCGCGTGCCGAGGCGTATCGTGCTCTCGAGCAGATCCCAGTCAACCTCATAGTGGTGGTCGGTGTTCTTCACCATGCGCGCGAGGTTTATGGAACCTAGGTTGCACGAATCGTAAGGGTATAATGGTTGCTCGCCGCAAGGGTTTGTAGACTCTACAGGCCCGTAGGATGGGACGGGATTGGCGTAGCTCGCGTTTATCCTGTCTAGGAACACGAGTCCTGGGTCTCCGGTCTTCCATGCCATCGTGACTATGAGGTTCCATACTGCCTTGGCGTTGAGCCTGCCCATGACCAGGCCGTTGTGGGGGTTGACCAGCTCGTAGTCCGTACCCTTGTCGACGGCCTTCATGAACTTCTCTGTTATTGCAACGGAAATATTGAAGTTGCTGAGAACGCCCTCGCGCTCCTTGGCCATTATGAACTCGAGTATGTCTGGATGGTCTACGCGCAGTATTCCCATGTTGGCGCCCCTGCGCTTGCCTCCCTGCTTGATCTGCTCCGTCGCGGCGTCGAAGACCTTCATGAATGATATTGGGCCGGATGCGACTCCGCTAGTGCTCTTTACGATGTCGTTCTTGGGTCTCAGCCTCGAGAACGCGAAGCCAGTGCCTCCGCCGCTCTGGTGGATTAGGGCAGCGTCGCGCACTGCGTTGAATATCTCAGGCAGGGAGTCGCCCACAGGAAGCACGAAGCAGGCGCTGAGCTGGCCTAGTTTTGTGCCTGCGTTCATCAGCGTTGGGCTGTTGGGCATGAACCTGAAGTTTGTCATGGCGTCGTAGAACTGCTGCTCTATGTCGAGCACCTGTTCCTCGGTCTTGCCGTAGTGCTTCTCTACCTCGGATATTGCGCGCGCGACCCTGTGGAACAGCTGCTTCGGCGACTCGACTATCTTGCCTGTCGTGTCCTTCAGCAGGTACCTCGCCGCCAGCACGGTTACGGTGTTGAGCGGGAGTTTCAGCCCGTCATCAGGTATGCCGAGCGATGCCCTGAAAGCACGCAGCTCGGCGCGCTTCTGCCTGAATACTATATAGGACTTGGCGACGCTCTGGTGCTCTACCATAAGCGTCTTCTCTACTACGTCCTGTATCGCCTCAACGCTCATTTCCTTATCGCCAGCGCTGCCGAGTGCCTTCGTCACCTCGGCCGCGACCTTCTTCGCAGCTTCAGAATTCTCGTTATCTGACCTGGTCGAGTATACCTCGCAAAACGCCCTGGATATGGCGCTAACCACTTTCTCCTCGTCAAACTTTACCCTCTCCCCGTCCCTCTTTATTACAGTCGTGATCATGGTCGCACCCTCCCCCGCAAACGCGGCAAGTAGGTATTTCCGAACAAGCTTTATAAAGGCTCATCAAATTTTGATTGTAGGGCAAGTCTGGATTTAACTTCCAGTATTAAAACGCGTTTCTGTTCATTATTAAAGCTTTCGCATGCTTCAGAGGAGAAATGCACTGCGAGTTTTTAGCGCTGTCGAAATCTACGTCTGTTTTTCGCTGTCCGAAATTATCATATTTTGCACGCCACATGCGCATTTCCTGATAAAGATGGAATTTTTATTGCTTGGAGGGTAATGCATTTATTATTGCGTTTGAGAGTAATAACGATCCTATGGTAGAGAATTATGAGGGCATTGGAAACAACGTCGTGCCATCAAACTACAGGCTGGTTTTCGACACCGACATGAAGACATTCAAGTTCAAGGGCACTGCCGAGATACGGGTGGAGATAAAGAAGCCGGCGAAGCTTATAACGCTGCACGCGAACGAGCTTATTATAAGGCGTGCCTTCGTCAAGGACGCGCGTGGAACTGCCGACGCCAAGACCACATTCGACAAGGGCAGGAAGCAGCTTGGGCTAAGGTTCGGCAGGCAGGTCTCCGGCAATGCGCTTATAACGCTAGAGTTCGGGGGCACAAACAACGATGGTATGTACGGCTTCTACAGGAGCACGTACACTAGCAACGGCAGGGAGCAATCTATGCTCAGCACTCAGTTCGAGCCGGCGGACGCGCGCGAGGCCTTTCCTTGCTTCGACGAGCCGGCGTTCAAGGCGACGTTCGATATAACGATAATAGCAGATAGCGGATACGAGTCCATATCCAACATGCCCGTCAGGTCGAAAAAGGTTACAGGGGGCAGGACTGCTACTACGTTCATGACCACCCCAAGGATGTCGACCTACCTGGTCTACCTCGGCGTAGGCAGATTCGACCGGGTCAGCACAAAGCTAGGCAGACTGAAGATAAGCGTGCTCTCGGTGCCTG
>JAJZII010000054.1 GCA_021810685.1 Microcaldota archaeon | reverse complement strand
AAGGGCACCGACCACGTCTTCCATGGCAAGCGCAGGCTCCTTGCGCGGAAGGTAGCGGATTGGATGCTGAAGAACGCATGATTATTTGGTCGTCACTTCGCACGAGTCCTTGGTCACGAGAACGCTCGCTTCGGCCTGGCTTACCATGCCTCCGCCGATCTCTATCAGCATGGGGTGCACTTCCAGCGCGCCAGCGTTGGCGAGCGCACCGAGCGACGAATAGAGCGCGAACCTCGAGGAGGCATCCTTAGCAAGCCACCTTGCCGCGAAAGGCTCGCTGGGGTAATGCTCTGATATTGCGGCCATGAGGGATCTCGCACCGGGCATGCGCACCTGCACCTCCTCTACGAAGCTGAATATCTCGCGTATGTCGCTGTTCGCTACGTAGCCGCGGCCTTCCATCGTCGTGGCGAATGGTTCTATGGCGATGAGGTCACCCTCCTCTAATGTAGTGTCGTCGCCGTTGTCATAATTAGGTATGAACGGCTCGGAATGCAAATCATGTATGCCGAGGCCGTGCCCCCCGAGGTTCTGGATGGGCTTGAAGCCCTTCTTCGCTATTGCGGCCTCGATGGCCTTCCCTATGTCGGAAACGCGCACGCCTGCTTTGACCGTGCCTATGGCTGCTGCAAGCGCCTCCTGCGTGGCTTCAACAAGCCCCTGCATTTTGCCGGTGAGGTCTATCGTGACTGCGCAGTCGCTCAATACCCCATCCTTCGCAGCGCCTAGGTCAACCTTCACGATGTCCTTGTCGGAGAACGCCAGCGCGTCATCCATGCCAGGTGCGTAATGCGCAGCCTGGGCGTTTATCGATAGGTTGACGGGGAATGCAGTCCCCAGACCCTTCCCCCTTATGAATGCCTCGAGCGCATCCGCCACATCGACGAGCTTCGCTCCCGGCTTGACGAGCTGCTTCGCCTTCTGCAGCGCGGCGTACGCCGCTGCGCCGGTCTCCATCGCGTACTTCCTTATGGTCTCGCTGTCAAGTTCGTTTTCTTCCATAGAATCGCCTAGAGCTTCGACTGCTTGCCGAGGCCCTTAACCTCGTCCTCGCTGAAGCCCAGCTCCTTGAGTATGCGCATCGTCGCCGGTATGACCTGATGGTTGATATAGTAATCCGGGTCGTAGTCCTCGGCGTATTCCTCGAGCTCCGACCTGTCCGATATGGAGCTGCCGTGCTTCGTTATCACGTAGCTTATCACTGAGTGTTCCACCTCGTCCCTGGTCTTGAGGCCCTTCTGCACCGCCTTCTGCGCGGCCGCAAGTTCGGGACTCTTCGAGTCGTAACCAGAAAGGCCTTTCCTCAGCTGCGTGTTTATCGCCAGGTCAGATATGGGCACGGTGCCGGCCTTGAGCCTTATGACTATGTCCTTGACGATTGCCATGGCCTTAGCTGCGCTTCCGTCTTTCAGTATAGCGTCGAGGACCTGCCTCTGCGCGTCCCTTGCCACTTTCGACCAGTCGCGCCTCACCAGCTCGAAGCCCCTTATCTTTATGTACCCTGCCTCGGATATGAGCGCATACTTCTTCTTTGCTCCAGTGTAGCCCGCTTCAGTCTTCCTGCCGACGAAGACGCCGCGCGTGTAAAAGTCCTCGAGCTCCAGCTCCATGTTTCCCGGGAGCTTTGCGTTGAAGGCCTTGACGAATGCGAGCGCATCGTCCTTGCTCTTGTCCATGAGGAGCATGAGTATCGAGTCTGTGTCACCGTAGATAACCTTGAAGCCGTTGGCCGCCGCTTCCTCTTCGGCCTTGTGGATGAACTGCCTGCCGTATGCCGTGATGCTGCCGGCGCACTCCCTCGAGTACCAGCGCGATCTGGCGTAGCCCATGTAGCCGAAGAACGAGTTGGACGTTATCTTCAGCGCCTGCGACCTTGAACCGAGGTAGATGTTGCCCTTGTCCTTCTTGTAGAGCTGCTTGACCTTCGCGCGCTCGTCGACCAGCAGTTTGAGCGAGGTCGGCGTGATGCTCTTCCTGTCCTTCGAGAACTTGGTGCCCAACGGCGACTCGTAATAATCAGTGCAGTCATCGCATATGGACGACGGGTCAATGTTGTGCGATATGATTATCGATGGGTACAGGCCCCTGAAGTCGAACATGACCAGCTTCTCATAGATGCCGGGCTCAGGGGTCTTGACATATGCGCCCTCTATAGGGTTGGCGAGCCTCGCGCGTATCTCGCGCTCGTCCGGCTTGTCAGGTATGAGTTCCCCGAACTGGTGCGCGTACTTCATCAGCATGAACTCCACGAGCTGGCCTGTGGTTGAGACGCAGACATCGCTCAACGCATTGCCGGTGACTTTAGACAACGCGGTCATTATCGGCACGAAGGTCTCGTAGACCTTCTCGAGCGCGTGCGAGTCGCTCAGGTTGTAATCGGCGAGCTCCTGCAGGCCATCCATCGGGCCGTCCCAGAGGGCGTGTATCTCAGCCTTGTTGACATTGGTCTTCACGTCCTTCGTCACTGCCTCATATACGTTCTTCAGCGTGTAGCTGTTGAGCTTGAGTATGTACTCGGCCGCGCCGACCGTCGCTATGAACTTCACCACGTTGTACATGTCCACGTGGACCCTGCCTGCAATCTTCACCTTCTCCACCAGGCCGTGCCTCTCGATCTTGGTTTCGCCAGCGAACCTATTCATGTCAAAGTCTATCTTGAGCACATTGGCCCTGTCAAGCATGTACTTCACGTCGTAGTTTGCGGAATTGTAGCCCGTGACGACGTCTATGTCAAGCTCGTCGAGCACCTCCATGAAACGCCTGAAGAGCGCTTTCTCGTCCGTGACCAGCGTCACGTACCCCCTGTCGTCCACCTTCTTGTAGGTTATGACGCCGTCGCCGCGTTTGCCGTTGGAGTTGTAGGCGTAGCTGAGCATTATCACGGGATCGCGGTCCGCGAGCGTTATGGTGCGCGGATTGTGCACCTCTATGTCGAAGCAGAGCACGTTGAAGGGCGGGTCTGTGCCAGTGTCTACACCTGTGGGCATCGCCTCCTCGAGACCGAGCATCCCGTCCTTGCGGGCCAGCCTGAACGTGTAATAGGCCAGCGGCATGATGCCCTTGTCTATGAGGTAACGCTTAGCGAATGGTATGTCGTACTCGTAGCACTTGCCGTGCCTCGCGAAGGCCGCACTGAGCTTGGGCACATGGCCCGGGCTTCGCGTGTATACTCTGTATGAGTTGGCATGCTTGCCGAAGATGGTCCTCGGCTCCGGCACTATCTCCTCCGGCCTGAGCACCGACACGCCGTCCGTCCCCTGGACCTTCATCATCTCCTCAATAGCCATGTCCTGTGATGGCACGAAGTAGAAGTAGGGCCTGAATACTGGGTCGAAGACCTCGCGGGCCCTGCCGTCCCTGTCCTTGACCGTGAGCCTTATCAGCGCGCGGTCGGAGCTAGAAAGGTAATCCACATCTAGCAGAAACCCCTCGAAAACAAGAGCCTCTGCAGCCTCCTTTTCGACCTGGCTGCGCATACTGCCATCTCTAGGCGCTGAAACTTATATGCCTTTCTGAGAAAGAGCTGGAAGGGCTCACTTCGAGCCCTTCGCATCTTCATCCTGAATCTTCGTAGTGCTTATCACGAGAGGCGGTATCAAGCCGAGGGAATAAGCCACGAGCGTGCCGGTCGCGCTGCACCTGAAGTTAAGGCCGTTTATGACCTCCTCAGCCAGCTGCACCGGAAGCCTGTGCGACTCGTTCCACTTCTTCGTCACGGCGCTTACGACCTCCTTCGATTCCTCTATTTCTATATAGCCGCCAAGCTTGATGTGACCGAGGTTCTTCGCGTCCTTCGCGTCGCTGTCGAAGTACTCCGCTATGAACGTGTACGTCACGTTGAGCCTGTCGTTCTTGACGCTGAGGCTGTCCAGGTTTATGTTGAGCCTCGGGAACCTCTGCTTCTGCAGCGAGTCCGCTTCTGTCAGCTTGCCTTCCACTGTCGATATTGTAAAGCCCGTTATCATGTTTACCACTGGGTTTTATGCTTCGCATAAATTGGATTGTGCAGGTATTTAGCCTTATCGGAGAGGGGCCAATGACCACGTCAGCGACGGCGAAGCGCTCGCGGAGCGCATGGAAACGGCGAACACCGCAATCGGCACTGAGAGCCTCGGAGATGCAGCTGCGCAGCATCATGCACAGCTAGAGCTCCTTCGCGAGCTCCTCA
>JAJZII010000053.1 GCA_021810685.1 Microcaldota archaeon | reverse complement strand
GATGACGAAGAGGTCGTAGGCGTCGGTAAAGAAGCTCATGCCTGAGATAAGCATGACCTTGAGGTGCCCTCTGCCGAGCTTCATCCCCTCAAGGCTCTCGCTTATGCTTTTCTCGTGATCCACGAAACCCCCGTTTCCTAGTTCATGCATCTTTTATAAAATTATCTATGGTGCGCTGCGGCCGCCGTGCCAGCGCATCATGTATTTATTACGATGCTCACAATTACGTGCCAATGGACGTGCACGGCGAGGGCTTCAGGGTCTATCTGTCATCTTTGGCAACAGCTGATGCTGAGGACATGGCAAGGCTTGCTGACAGTCCGGAAATAGCCGGGAGCATAGCGGCTGAGGGTGAGTTCCCCAGCCCATACACAAAGGAACATGCCCTCAACTTCATAAGCTTCGCGTCAAGCTCGCTGGTCGATATGCAGGAGGTGCATCTGGGCATGCACCTCGAAGACAGCAAGGCCCTCATAGGCGTAGTAGGCCTGAAAAACATAGACACAAAGAACATGAAGGCGGAGATAGGCTTCTGGTGCGGCCGTGAGTACTGGGGTCATGGCTACACCAAGGAAGGGGTGCGGCTCATGCTGCACGTGGCGTTCGAGGTTCTTGCACTGCATCGGGTCTGGGCAACGGCCTTCACCACCAACGAGCGCTCCATAAAGCTGATGGAAGGCGCAGGCATGAAAGAAGAAGGCGTGCTCAGGGACGATACCAAGAGCAGCTCTGGCTTCTGGAGCAGCATGCTGCTATCTGTCGTCAGGAGTGAATACAGAGAGCCGTCGCGCATAGCTGCGGGCAAGTAGTGCCTCATTGCGCCGCACTGATGGATTTTTATAGATGGCAGGAGCATCATACTTCGCCCAAGCGGGTCCTTTTATGTATATCGCAAAGTCAACCGTAAAGAAGCTGCTTAAGGAAGCGGGTGCACAGCGCGTCAGCGATGGTGCTGCCAGGAAGTTCCAGGAGACGCTCAACAAGATAGCCTACGACGCGGCCTCGAAGGCCGCGAAGCTCTCGAAGCACGCGAAGCGCAAGACAGTTGAAGAATCGGACGTGCGCCTGGCCTTCCAGTGACCTGCAGGTACTCAGACCGGCACTCCGGCCAGCTTCAGTATAATCATCGTTCCCACTGCGGGCAGTCCGAAGAGCGCAGTCGCGGCAATGACATAGATGTTTATCAGTATGCCCATCGCGAAGAAGTAGTTCAGCGCGAATATGGCGATGAGGCCGAGAATGCTGTTCGCTATTATGCCGAAGACTATCTTCAGTATGAACCTGCCGAGTTTGAAGATGACCAGCAGCACGAGCGCTATCAGCGCAAATAGGATGATCTCGCTCACCAGGGAGCCGCCTATGCCGAAAAGCATCATGAATATCAGGAGGAATGGGAGATAAAGAAATAAGAAGCGTTGCACGCGCAACGCTTCCATGGCTTCCCTTGCGCCGCGCGCCAGCGCGCAACGCTTTAATATCTTAGATTCCAACTATGTGCGTAGCGGGAGGCGGGCAGCTTACCGAAAGGAGGAAGCTCCCCTCATGCAGAGCGCGGGGCGGCCTAACGGCCGCATTCGGAACAGAAACGAGACCCTGAAGGCGCATGAAGCGATGACGCGACGAGCGCGCCGGAAGGGATGAAACGCGCCGATGCACCGCGCAGTGAGCATGCAAGGCTATACGCCGCTCAGTTGAATGCTGCCTAAAACAGAAAGGGGGCTACGGCCTCTCGCTACACTTTCGCTTTGGGTACCTACATGGTAACGTTCGAGACCGACACCGGCACTTACGTCTGCGACAGGTGCCTGCTGCACTATAAGGACAAGCAGCTTGCCGAGCAGTGCGAGGCCTGGGACGCAGAGCACAACGCCTGCAACCTCACCATTGCAAGGCAGTCAGAGGAATCTAAGGTCAATAGGACCAAGAAATAAATTGCATGGCATATCGCAGGCGCCCTCCGTTTTCGTCGTAATCAGGGTATTACTGCTTCATGCCTCCCTACAACTCTTCCAGCTTCAGGTATTTGGCGGGGGCGAGATTTGAACTCGCGACCTCTAGATTTCTCGTCATCGCAAATAGGCTCGACACTCATCATGCTATGCATATGAGTCTAGCGCTCTACCAGGCTAAGCTACCCCGCCGGAATAGCAGAATCATTTTGCGACGCCATGCTTTTATGCGTTGCTGTAATGTCCACGGCTACGCTCCGGCACAGTTCCATCAAAGCACAATTTTGAAAAGAGAACAGGAAGCAAAGATGCTCAGAAAATGCGGGGAACGCTTAATGACGCCGCAATCGCGGCGCCGGATTGAGTCGCAGTGCTTGTTCGGCCCGCTACTGGTTGCTCGCGGCTATTACTAGCGCCGCGGCGCCCAGCCTCTTCAGGCCTCGCTCCTTCTTGACGCGGTCGGCGGCCAGCACGTACTCTGCCGCCTTGTCTGCCAGAAGCCCCTTCAGCAGCGCCGAGGCGCTGCTGCTTGCCTCCTTCTCCGCGCCGACCATTTCCAGAAGGCATTCGAGGTCGCTGCTCTTCAGCGCCTCCTCAGCCCTCCTTTTCAAGCGCAGCCTCCTGGCTGCTTTTTCCCCTTGCCCCATCTCCACTGCAGGTGTTTTTGGCATAATATAGCCCCCATTTCTTCCTACAGATTTATTGCTCTCTGGGCATATATAAGGTTTTTGCGGAACTTTCTAACATTATGCTGGGAAAAAACGACAATAACCAATAAAGTTCTGTACAAACGTCGTTGTAGAAGCTCATCTCGGCGGCGCCATTGCCTCCAGAGTGCGTCGTACGACTTAGGTCCAGGCCCTCCAGCGGAGCGCATGGCCAGGTCGTTACCAGAGGTGCGGTCATCTTCCCGAGTATGAAGAATGGCCCTTCCATGCTAAGCGATGATGGCCGACAGTGTTAGTCAGTGCTGCAAAAGAAGGGCTAATAACCTTGCCTAAGAAAAGGCTGTGCGCGAGCGTAGTCTAGCCTGGTAGGACTTTGCCCCTCCAAGGCAAAAACCCGGGTTCGAATCCCGGCGCTCGCACATGCGTTTTTTCAACTGCGGTCAGCCTCCCGTGAAGTTGACCACGGTGCTGTTGCTGCTGCCGCCGTACTTTGCGGTTATGGCTACCTTTCCGTCCTGGACCGCATACACAGAATCGTGCGCGTACCCGTTCGAGTCAGTCATGGCCATGGACAAATTGAGGTGCGCAGACGTGCTGTTCACGCTGAAGTTTATAGGTATGCCGCGCAGCTCTGCGCCGAAGAAGAAGTACCTTGCGTACACCGAATCGTCCACGCCGTTGGCAGGTACCACGTCGTTCTGCGTGTAGACCTGCAATGTTATGCTGTTCGAGACAAGCTGCGAGTCTATCGCATTGAGATTGCCCTTGTATGTCTCCTCGGGTGCGTCGTAGCACGTGCTCGTGTTCATGCTTAGCCCGCAGTACGTCGCCCTTACATATATAGGTGCGCGCAGCAAGTCGCCCATCTTCATTCCCGTGCCTATGGTCAGCTCGCAGGTTATCGTGGCACCAGGGGCCGCGTACGAAGGCGCGCACGGCGCGGTGACGTTGCTCTGGTTGAACTGCACGCTCAAGAGCGGCTGTTCCATCGCGTAAGGCTCGGCGTTGCTCAGCAGGAAGGCGATGTATGTCGTTGTGTTGTCAGATGCGGTCGCGCCGACTACAAAATCGTTGCAGCTTATGCCTCCCGTGAATGTGCACGAGCTCGGCACCAGCGCCCCGGGTATCCTTGCGTAAAAATAAAACATGACTATTATCAGCACCAGCGCCAGAATGGCCCAGCTATACACCGCCATGTACTCTATGGCGTTCTGCGCTTTGACGCCCTCAGGCATTCCTTACACCCTCCCCGCACCAAATATACATAGCGCCTTTTTAGATATTTATGTTGGGCGTCAGCCTGCCTTCTTCCATAACTCTTCAAAGTGCGCCTTGAGCGCCCTTATGCGCGCAGGGTCTCTCGTCAGATCTATGTGCTCTATGTTCCTGTGCATGCCGCTGTACGTCAGGTTAGCGCTGCCGGTTATCGCCTGCAGGTCAGAGATGTAAAGCTTCTCGTGGACGAAGGCGCCCCTTGAGAACCTAACGTGCATGTGCGCACGTCTTCTGAACGCCACGACTGCAATGAACGCAGCGTCCGCAGCTGCAAGCTGGGCAAGTACGAGCACCATGGCCCAC
>JAJZII010000052.1 GCA_021810685.1 Microcaldota archaeon | reverse complement strand
CTTTGCGCTCCTGCTCCCCCTCCTTGAGCTGCGTGAGCACGGTGCTACCAGGTATCAGGAAGGGCTTGCCGTGCACCTCCGATTCGACCCTGCTGTGTATATGACCGTCAACATACAGGTCAAACCCGTCTGGCAGGTCGTCGTAGCGGATGAAGGTCTCACTGAACGGAAGCAGCTCGTACACCGATTGGTGGAACATAAATATGCTGAACACGCCGGGCACAGGTTTGGGGGCCAGCTCTGCCAGCTTGTCCTTAACGCGCTCCTCTGACAAGCCACCCAGGCCGAACACCGCGACGCTGTCATCGCCCTTAGACACCACTGCGGTAGTCTCGCTTATGTCGACTAGCAGGCCAGCCAGCGCGAGCAGCGTGAGCGGGTTCTCCCTTCCTGCAGCGGTCCTCTCATGGGTGCCTGGTACCGCCAGTATGGGCACGTCCGTGAAGGCTATGCCTGTTCCTGGATTAGTTACCTTCGCGTTCCATGCGCCCCTCGCCAGGTCGCGGAAGATGTTGATGGCCTGCGCCATTACTTCTGGCTTCGGAGCCCTCTTGTCGAATATGTCGCCAGGTATTATTATCATGTCTGCAGATGCTTTCGCTGCTGTCAGCGCTTCGCGCGCCTGCGCATTGGCGTCGGCCTCGAATCTCTCGTAGCCTATGTGCAGATCGGATATTATTGCCACCTTCATGCTATCGCCAGCTTGCCGTGGAGCGTCGCCGCGTTGGCGACCTCATCGAGTATAAGCTTGACGGCCTCACCTGCGTTTGCTCTTCCCTGGCCGTACGCGCCTGCGGCGCATGGGTGGCCGCCGCCTGTGCCGTCTATGAGCCTGCCCACGCGCTTCATTATGATGCCAAGGTGCACTCCGTATTCGGTGTCCAGTGTGGGCCGGAGCCTGGCCGACATCTTCAACTCCTTCGCGTCCTCTGTCACGAACACGGCAAGGTCGGCGCCTATCCTTATCGCGTCGTCTGCCGCCACGCTTGCGTGGGTTGCGGTTGCCCCGTGCACGAAGACGAGGCCCTCGCGAACCTCGACCGCAGAGCCGAACAGGTTGCGTATCGTCTTGGCGCGCACCTCAGGTTCTGCTATGTGCACGAACTCGTGGAGCATCGACATGTAATCAGTATCTGCGATGCTGAACAGCTCGCCTAGCTGGCTGAACGTAAGCGCGGTGGAGTTCTTGAACTCCGCCGAATCTGATATTATCCCCATGGCGAGCAGCTTTGCCATGTTCGCGTCGATTTCCTCTCCTTGCTCGGTCATCAGCTCGTAGACGATGCTCGAGGCGGAGTTGTATCCCTCGTCGTTGAACACGAGCACGCGCTCGGCCTCTATCTTCGACGGTGCATGGTGGTCTATGACAAGTATAGGCACATTAAGATCAGATATCCTCGCACCCAGTGGACCGCAGTCCTCGAGATTGTTGACGTCCAGGAGCACTACCAGTTCGGTGCCCTCTGGGATCTCGCTCTTTATTTCTTCGCTGCTGAAGCCGCACTTTGACAGCGTTGCCCGTGCGTTCGTTGTTATCTGGTCCGGCGCCACCACAGTGCTGTTCTCCATGCAGTACGACAGGGCCATTGAAGAGGCAACAGAGTCAGTATCGCCAACAGAGTGGAAGGTGAGCGCGACGGCTTTGCTTTTGTTCTCGCTGACAAACTCTGCAAGTCTGTCGAAGTCTAGCTGCTCCATCGCATCATTGTTTTGTGGACTTGAGCGCGTCGGTTATCTGCTTCCTCAGCTCCTGCTCCTTCTTTGAGAGCTCTTCGTTCTGCTTCGTCACCAGACCGAGGCGCATCTCTATGAACTCCTGGCGCTCCTTGACGCTCTTGAGACACTCATCCTTAGTGGTCTCTATTATGGCGCCGCCTATGGCAGTATAAACCCTGCCAGAAGCCTTCGATACCTCTTCTTCAGCGCGCTTGTACTCGTCTTTCTGCGCGCTGAACTGCTCCTTCTGCATGGCTAGCGCCTGAATCTGCTCCTGCAGCTTCTGGTATTCCAGTGTCATCTTGTCTATCTGGTTCTGCTCCATCGGTTCACCTTTGAAAATCTGACAGCGCCGTGCTGCGCTGATATTTGGAACCAGGGTAATTTATCTGTTTTGCCGCTACTTGTCTATTTCGGCCATGACGACGTCTATGCTGCCAAGTATCGGGAAGATGTCGGCGTACTTGACACCTTCGCACATCTTCGCGAGCACCGACAGGTTTGTGTAGGCCGGCGACCTTAAGTATATGCGATATGGCTTCTGCGGCGTCGGCACCATGTATATGAGCCCTTCACCTCTGGCCAACTCATGCCTGTTAAGCACCGGTTCCTGCCTGGCCGGAGGGCCTATGAGCTTTATAGGCATGCCGAGCACGTTCCCCTCTTTAGGCATCTTCTCCAGCGCCTGCCTTATTATGGATATGCTCTGGTGCATCTCCTCGTACCTCACCCTGTAGCGCGAATATGAATCGCCCTGGCCAGAGGTCGGTATCTTGAAGTTCAGCTTCTTGTAGGCGTAGTAAGGGGCACTCTTGCGCACGTCCTCCTCGACCCCAGAGCCGCGAAGCACCGGCCCAGAGACGCCGTACGCTATGGCGTCGGCGCGGCTCAGAACCCCAACGCCCTTCGTGCGCTCCATGAATATGCTGTTGCCGTCCAGTATCTCAGGGTACTCCGTTATGTGGCGCTCCAGGTAATCAGTGAGTTCCCTTGCGCGCGAGTAAAAGTCCTGCGGCAACCTGCGGTTCAGGCCGCCAATCCTGAAATTGACGTAGAACATACGGCTGCCTGTCACGTCCTCGAGAAACTTTAGTATCTGGTCGCGCTCGCGCATCGCCCACATGAACATTGTGAACATCTGGCCTGTATCGTTGCAGAACGTGCCCAGCCATAGGAGGTGGCTCGCGATGCGTTGGAACTCCAGCAATATGACGCTGGCGTACTGCGCCTCCTCCGTGGCTTCCTTTCCCACAGCCATCTCGACCGTGTTGGTGTAGAGAGCGCTCCAGCCCATCGGCGCTGCATAGTCGAGCTTCTCGACGTATGATGGGCTCTGCATGTACATGCGTGTCTCCATAAGCTTCTCCACGCCCCTGTGAAGGAAGCCTATGTGCGTCTCCACGTTCCTTACGGTGTCACCATCCACGTCGACCACGAGACGCAGTACTCCGTGCGTGCTCGGGTGTATAGGTCCGACGTTGATGCGCATGACCGTCATTCAATCACCAAGTTTCCTGTACGGCTTTCCCCACATGAAGCCCTTCCTGAGCGGCGCGTCGGCACCATTCCACTTCTCGAGCAGGAGCCTGGGCGCCTTCCTGCCAGCTATAGCTATGCCGAACATCTCCGACAGTTCACGCTCGAACCAGTCTGCGGCAGGATAGACATGCGTGACTGTGCCAACCTCGAGCCTCTGCGCTGCCGTCGGCTTTTGCTGCTCCTGCGGCTTCTGCGATGTGACAGGAATGCTAGACATGGACTGCGGGGGCAGACCCGTAGGCAGCTTCACTATGAGCGTCTCCAGCTCCTTCGAAGCGGTGCTGTACAGAAGGTACAGCACCTCCAGTCTGTCGCCGTAGTCTATGGCGGTGATGCCCTTGAGGTAGTCAAAGCCCCTCTCCTTCATTTCCGCGCAGGCTTTCGCTAAGCGTGCGCTCTCTATCTCCTGCAGTCTTACCACCTATCTTGTCCTGAAGCTTAATCATAGCGGTAAATAGGTTCTCCGGCTTCGGAGGGCACCCAACAACATAAACGTCGACCGGCAGCACTTGGTCTATGCCGTGCATTATGTTGTAGCTCTCGTACCACGGACCGCCCGACGTAGCACATTCGCCATAAGCTATGACGTACCGTGGTTCAGCCATCTGCTCGTACAGGCGCTTCACCCTAGGAGCCATCGATTTAGTGACCCATCCCGCAACTACCATAACGTCGCACTGCCTCGGCGTGCCCCTGAGCAGTAGGTAGCCCTTCCTGTCCGCATCTATGCGTGCGGCGCCGAAACCCATAAGTTCCATTGCGCAGCACGCCAAACCTGACTGCATGGGCCAGAGAGACTTCTCGCGCCCCCACCTTATTATTTCCTTGGCGGTCTCTCGCGTGAACTCACTCAGCTTGGTGAAGACGGCATTGACCGGAACCTTGTAATTCTCAGACGACTTCACGAGCATCTCAGTCATCTCCTGCTCGGCGTTAAGGAACTGGTCTTCGGTATATGGCAA
>JAJZII010000003.1 GCA_021810685.1 Microcaldota archaeon | reverse complement strand
ATAAGCGGACTGCCTGGTTCAGGCAAGACACATCTTGCCATGCATGTATTGGACAGTATCATTTCAGTAGCAGAAAGGCCGAAAATCGCGATTATTTCCCAGACGGATGAATGGGACGGATTCGCAGGCGCGCACAAGATGCACCTGGTCAGGCTGTGCAACGGAACGGTGCCCATCAACCTTTTCAGATGTCCCGAGGGGATAGACACTGTGAGGTTCGGAGAGGATCTCGCAATGGTGCTTGCTGCAGCGGCAGACGCAGGGCCGTACATGAGGCCCATGGAGAAGTGCCTCGTGAACGCGTTCAGGAAGGTCTATGCTGGACGGAACAGGGAGCCTGACCCGGCAGCAGTCTATGAGGAGATACAGGAGTCGATAATAAGGCTGCACGGAAAGCGCACTGCTACCGGCGTAAAGTATACGAAGCATGGTGAGAACATAAAGTCCGCGCTGGAGCACCTGGCAGACATACTGCGCATGCCGGAGTATTCGCTGGCAGAGGGCGTGAGAATCGAGGACCTTATAGGTAATGGCGTCGTGTTCGATCTCTCGCTTGCCAGCATAAAGACGAAGGCTTATTTCTACGCGCTGCTGCTGAACCAACTTTATGCGACTGCATCGAAGCTCGATTCTAATGGAGACGATGAGCTGCGCATGCTGTTTTGCGTAGAGGAGGCGCAACTCGTCTTTGGCGACGAGGATTCGGCTGCTGTGGAGGACATCAGATATAGGCTGCAGGATTTCAGGAAACGGGGGATAGGCTTGATGCTGATAACGCACAACGTTGTAGATATAGACCCTGGAATAAGGAGGCTGTGCCAGCTCAAAGTGTACTTCAAGCAGGCGGCCGATATTGCACCCATAGCTGCACGCGACCTGGTCTTCAGCGGGGTCAAGGACGAAGAGGTGATACAGAAACTGAAGCATCTGAATTCCAGGACAGGAGCCTTCAGTTTCGTGGACAAAAGAGGTTATGAGAAAGTAGCGTCAGATACTGTTTTCATAAGGACTGGCTTTTACCAGGCAGGCGCCATACCGGAGAAATGCATAATCAACGAGTACATGGCGACCAGGGGCATATGCATGCCCGGTACGGTGGATACCACGGTGCTCGTGAGCAAAGCGCAAGCTTGCAGAGCGATGCGGCACCCTCCAGTCGCGATACGAATCAGCTTCGTCGACGAGACGGTGGCCACCCTGCCGGTTGATACTGCCAAGGATTACATGACCTTCAGTCTAAAACTGCCAGGGGGCAGGCTCTACACTTTCGAGAGCATAGATGATAGAGGGATAGCAACGGATAAGATAGTGGCAAAAGCAGGCAGAATCATCAATATCAATATGGGCGGCCCGGAGCCTGTTGCTGAGAACGCCAAGAGTTAACCATTAACCTATCAGCTCACACGCTGTGGAACCAGAACTGCCGCTCATTCTTCTACCTGCCGAAGATTCTCTGCACGAGCGTCAGCTTTTTCTTTGCCTGAGGCACCTCCACACCGAGTTCCTGGGCGAGCTCGGGGTGCTGACGCAGGTAATCTTCCTGGAAGGCCTTCTGCTTCTCCTCGCTCTTCCGCTTGTACTCTGCCTTCTTGCGTTCCCACTCAGGCTTCATCTTACGCCACTCTTCGAGAGTGTAGCCATATGGTGCGTGCTCGCGCACGGATGGCGAATTGAACGCGTACGAGTAGAAGTTTTTGTAGTAGTCGTACTCTTCGTCAGCCATATTCTGCCTGTCAACGTGGACACCTTCTGTGGAGAGGAACTCTATTATCTCGTCCAGACTCATCTTCTCCTTGAGGTTGTCCGCGTCCTTGGGGTTGTAGATCACGGTTATTATGCCCTTTATGTAGTTTACTCTTGCCTTGAGTATCGCGTCCTTGAGCATCAACCTGTACTGCAGACGCGCGGCATGCTCCTGGTCAGGGTAGCTCTCCTTGCTTATCTTAGAGAACACGGCCTGCCTGACCTTCCTGTAGGGCACGCGGAACTTGTTTCCGCGCTCATCCGTTATGTACTGGTTCTCAAGCATCGACTGGTCTATCGAGGCGCTCTGCTCGAGCTCCTGCTGGTATTCGCTCTTCTGTGGCTGTTTATCGCTCCTGTCCATCGTCACACCTCAGTTGCTGAAGACCTCGTTGGTGAAGCTAGAGGTAGGCTTCCCGCTGTTGACCGGCAGAGCGAAGAAGTCGACCATCTTGCCGTAGGTGCGCTTGTAGGGCTCGCTCGATTCCAGGGTCTTTATGTCCCTGACGTACTTGTCCTTCGGGTAGCTCCAGTCGCCGTGAGTGCTCTGCCATTCCGTGGCAGGTATGCTATACTGCCTCTGCACCTTGTCCCTGTATACTTCAGGGAAGACGTTGAAAGTGCAGAATGGAAGCACCTCGCCATCAGGCATCGCGTAGTGTATGTCGCACTTCTCGACGCGGTGTATGTCGTACGTGTACTCGTCCTGAAAGTGCATCATACCTATGAAGACGCTCTTCATCTGCAGCGCACCCATGCTCTCGAAGTTGTGCTTCAGGAACAGGCTGGTGAGCAGCTTCATGAAGTTTACCGATTTTGGCTGGTTCTTCTTGTCTATGAACTTGCGGAATCCAAGCAGGGCGTTTTGCGCTATCAGCCTGCGCTGCAGCTTGCCCTTGCCAGCCATGGAGTCTACCGCTCTTTGCAGATGTTCTATCAGGCCGGCTGCGTCGACGAACCTGGTTATTGGTATAACCTTGTTGTCGCTGTCGAGGAAGATGTAGGTGCCAGCGCCGCATGCGAAGTGTATCGACATGTCGTACTTGTACTCACCCGTGAGCGCCTCAATGAACTTATTTATACCTCCTATATATGGCACGGAGAACCAGTCCTCCTTAGTTATCGCGCCGTTCGTCTGCTGCTCTATGAGCTTAATAGCTCCAGGTATTGTTATGCGCTGCTTCTCCCTAAGTCTCGAGGGCATGCGGCCGACGAGGCTGACCGGCTGGAAGTTTATCGCGCGGACAACGTCGGAGTTGTTGAGCGCGAAGTTGATCATGGCACCCAATTCGTTCTCGTTTATCGTGCGTATGACCGTCGGCACGAGCACGACGCCTATACCTGCCTTCCTAGCCACGTCGAGCGCCATCGGCGTCTCCCAGTGGTTCTTAGGGTTTGCGCGCTTCGTAACTCCGTCGAAGCTCATGTAGAGCGTGCTTACCCCTGCATGCCTGAGCTTCATGGCCATGCCTGGATTGAGCGCCAGGTTTATACCAGTAGTGTTGAGCTGTATCTGGTCGAAGCCTGCCTTCTTCGCCGACTCGACTATCTCCAATATCTTGGGGTGCATCGTCGGCTCGCCGCCTGTGATCTGCAGCGCGTTGGCAGGTATTGGCTTCTGGCTCCTCAGGTTCCTGAATATCTTGTCTATCTCGGGCAGCGAAGGCTCGTAGATGGCCTCGCCCTCCTTCGCGTAGAAGAAGCAGTACCAGCACGAGAGGTGGCACCTGTTGGTGACAACGACGTTCGCCAGGCCAGTGTGTGACTTGTGCCTCTCGCACATTCCGCAGTCGAATGGGCAGTTGGCCCCTTTGGTGTCAGTTATGTAGTTGGGGTTGTCGAAGCCGCGGCCGAAGTAGTTGTAGCGCCGCATCTTCATGTACATGTCGTAGTCTTCCCAGTACTTCTCGATTGTCCAGCCGTGCTCGGGGCACTGTTTGCGTATCATTACGTTGTCTCCGTCCTTGTAGATTGTGCCATCCACTATGAGCTTGCACTCCGGGCAGACGGTCTTCGTCTGCTCTATGACCTGCATGCGCTCTATCTCCTCCATAGTCCTGTGATAGGGAGCGAGCACAGGATCTATCGTGACCTGCTCAGACTGCGCGCCGGCGTGGACCTTGGCAGCCGTAGCCTGGAACTCTACGGCTTCCATGTTCTTTGTCAGTTGTATCTCGACCGCGTCAGCTTTCGCGCTGAACCTTCCAACGTCGTCCCCTTTTACGTCCATTTTTGCACCAACTTTCTAATATGATATTAGCCCTGCTACGGGCTGAGTATTATTTACCGGTTTGCAGGGTTTTTAAAGCATTCGGGAACAGAACTTTACTGGTTTCCCTTAAATGTAGATGGTGCAGGCAGGTATGCCCGCACTATATTATTTATACTTTGACAGAGAAGCTGCATAGCGACGGTTCTTTGAGGAGGAATGGCATGCAGGAAGTGTTTATACCACAGGAGAGAGCTAGGCTTCTTGCGAGCAAGGGTGCTATGCTCAGGAAGCTTGAGAAACTCTGCAAATGCAGCATACGCGTGGGTGCGGGCTCTTTGGTAGAGCTCGATGGCGGATCATACGATGAGTATGTCGCCAGGAATATAGTGTATGCTTTTGGCAGGGGCTTTGACCTGACCAAAGCGCAGAAGCTGGCGGACGAGAGCACCTACTTCGCCTCGATGGACATAGGCTCGCACTCCAGCAAGAAGCGCACGATGAACGTGCGCTCCAGGCTCATAGGAGAGGATGGGCGGGCCAAGAGGTATATAGAGGCGGTGAGCGGCGCCTTCATGAGCGTGTACGGCGACACCGTTTGCTTCATAGGAAAGGCGGAAGAGATAGACGAGGCCGAAACCGCGGCTCGCACCATAATAGAGGGCGGCTCCCACAGGCTGGCGTACAGCAGGATGGAGGCGGCGCACAGGAAGCACAGGCACATGGTGAACGAGGGCATGGGACCATGAGCGAGAGCAGGAAAGCAGACGATATATTCACGGAGTTCAAGGAGCACTCGATAGCGGAGTTCTTCAAGAAGAACAGACAGATGCTAGGGTATGCCGGCGTGGTAAGGTCCCTGGTCACCGTGGTGCACGAGTATGTTACTAATTCTATAGACGCGTGCGAAGAAGGCAGCATACTGCCTGACATATCTGTGCAGGTGACGCAAACAGGAGACAACAAGTACAGAGTCAGGGTGCGGGACAACGGGCCTGGCATACCAAAGAAGTTTGTAGGCAGGGCGCTCGCAACTATACTGGCAGGTACGAAGTTCCACAGGTACGTGCAGCAGCGCGGTCAGCAGGGCATAGGCGCTGCAGGCTGCACCCTCTTCGCGCAGACGAGCACTGGCAAGCCGGTGCATGCCGAATCGGCCACGGCCAATGGTGAGCGCTACTCATGCAGCGTCTCGATAGACACGCTAAGGAACAAGCCCATAGTGGAAAACTTCGCAGATTCGTCGATAGAGGGCACGGGCTTGATTGTAGAAGCAGAATTCGCGCAGGTCAAGTACGAGAACAGTGATCACGGCGTTTATGAGTATATCAAGCGCACAGCTCTGGCGAACCCGCACGCGCAGATAGCGTTCACAGATCCCACAGGCAAGGAATACAAGTTCATGCGCGCCGTAGATACGGTACCCGAGGTACCGAAGGCGGCGAGGCCACACCCCCTCGGCATAGCGGTAAACGACATGCTTGAGTTTGCACACAAGAGCGAGAGCAGGAAGGTGTCGTCTTTCCTGACAGACACGTTCGCAAGGGTCAGCGATGGCAAAGTAGATGAGCTCCGCGGCATCGTGGGTGATATAATTGACAAAAACCCCAGGAACATCACCTGGGCAGAGGCGGAAGCACTCGTCGAAGCCATAAAGAAGGTGAAATGGATGGCTCCGGATGCCAGCATGATAAGAGCGATAGGCGCCGAGCGCATAAAGCTGGCGCTGAAGAACATACTCGGACCAGACTTCATGCACGTCGTGGAGAGGAAGCCGCAGCTCTTCAACGGCGGCATACCATTCATCGTTGAGGCCGCGGTCGCGTACGGCGGCGGAGCGGGCAAGAAGGTCGAGGATGAGTATGAGGGCTCGGTGCTGAGGTTCGCCAACAGGGTACCGCTGCTGTTCGACAGCGGCAGCTGCGCAATAACGACCGCTGCAAGGAGCGTGCAGTGGAAGCGCTATGGCATAGACCTGGAGGCACAGCCCGTCAGCGTGTTCGTTAACGTCTCTTCTATATATATACCATACTCCGGCGTAGGCAAGGAAGCGATAGCGCAGGAGGACGAGATAGTCGAGGAGATAAAGCTCGCACTCATGGACGCCGCGCGCGGGGTGCAGCGTTATATACGGGGCAGGCAGCAGATGAGCACTGAGACAGGCAAGTACAAGACAATAAGCAGGTACGCCAAGCAGCTTTCGAAGGATGTCAGCACGCTCACTGGAGCCAGCCAACAGGAAGTAGAGAGCAGGCTCGACGAGCTCATAGCCAAGCATTACCCGAAGGTTTCAGGGAAAGATGAAACAGATTCTGGCGCGGAGGAGCAAGAAGATATTATGGAAGAAGAGTGACTGCGCCGCTTATTCTATGGCTTCAGGATGGTCGGCATCTACCAGCGTAACCATGCCCGAAGACACATACATCTTGAGTATCTCGTTGCTCTCGTTCGGTGATCCGTAGAGCCGCTCCCTGAACTCATCCAGCCTGTCACCGTTCAGGAACACCAGGTACGTCTTCGAGTTCTTGTACACTGGCATTTTCTTGAACTTGCTGGTAGGCGAATATATCACAACGTAGGCGCGCTCGCCGTGCAGCGCAACGACCATGTCGGCGACGGGGCTTGAGCCTATGTCTGTGAACACGTAAGCGTGCGTGACCATGTACAGCCTGAGCTTCTTGAACGTCGCCAAGTATTCAAGGTCATAGCCGCTCTGTGTGATCCAGGACTTGGGGGCGTAGAGCTCCCCTGTCGTAACCACGTCGCCGTGCACGACGAGCTGGTCTAGCAGTATGTCTAGATTGTTGTAGGTCAGGTTCACTGGCATGCCATTGAACCGTATGTTGTTGGCGACGCCGACACGCAGTTCGGCCTTATTGAGAGGCATATACCTCCAGTGATAGTAGATGTTCATCTTGTCAAATATGGAGACCAGCTCCGCTGCCCGTATCTTGACGGGCGTGGCCTCGCGTTTCGGCAGGTGCGGCACGTCTATGTAGAACTCGTCACGGTTCGGCGCCCTGACGAGCGTGACCAACGCAAGCACTATCACACCAACTATGCCGAGCACGACGTACTGCTGGTTTATGACGATGGTGGGCGCAGGGTGCTTCGCGGTGTATGTGAACGTCGTGGAGAGCATGCTGATGTTGAAAGCGAGGTTACCGTACAATGCCGGCGATCCCTTCGGCAGCGTGTAGTTTATCACGCCGTGATCAATGGTGCCACTAACCGTGTACAGACCGTTGACGCTAATTGTGTAGCTTATGCCAGAGAGCGGAAGCCCGCTGGACTGGAGGAGGAACGAGAAGCGGTTCGACGAATAATTGGCGCTCTGGAGCATTATCGTCACTGGGGAGACGTTGAAGAGCGTCGACGCGTAGAGGTAACCAGAGAAGCCGCGGAGCTCGGCTATGTACTCACCTGGAGGAATGTCGAACGGCACTGACTTCAGGAACGTAAAATTGCCTGCGGCATTGAAGTACTGCAACGGTATCTCGGTCACCCTGCTCATGTTCAGGGAGCGGACGCTTATGTGTGGCTGTATACTGACGGGAATGGACGAGTGAGTGTCGACTTCTAACACGAGAGAGGCAGCCCTGCCTGGTATGACGCTCTCTGGCATCGACAGCGAGCCGTTGGAAGAGTATGAAGGGGTGCCGGTAAGCACTATGTACCTGCTTCGGCCAGACAGACTGTAGTTGGCGCCGTTGTAGACCACGGCCCGTAGCGTGCCCCTGTCCAGCCGCGAGAGCGCGGCTGATGAGTATGGTATTGTGGGCTCATTCATCAGCACCCCGACGCTGCCCGTTGTGTTGGCATATTGGTTCAGTACAATCGACGAGGAGCCCTTTGAGTATGCTGGCAGCCAGAACATCATCGAGACCGCACGCGCTATGTCAATCGAGGCGTCGGTGGCATTAGGCCACGAGCTTAGGTAGTTGGGGAACGCCACTATCGAACCGTTAGCCACGTTGACGTACGTCAGCGGCCCGTATGTTGCGCCCTCCGCCAGCGAATAGGTAGCATTGTCGAAGTAGAAGCCGCTTCCAGATTGGGGTTGAGCAGGCCCGGTAAGCAGGTACAGGGGCGCCCTTGTGTTGGGCACTACGACGCCAGTGTCGAGCAGCACGCTGGTGAAGTTCTGGCCGACGTACACTATGCTGTCGCCTTGGTTGAGCAAGTACTGGATTAGCGTCGTGTTGGTGCCGCTGACGTCGTTGAACATATACTGCGGCATAAGACCGTTAAGCATTATGAGCACGGAGTCCCGTGGCATCGACGTTATATTGGCCTGCGAGACGTTGGTCAGGTACGATGGGTTTGCTATCACACCGTACCTGTACAAGTATTTACCCAAGCTGCCAGCGACCAACCCGGCGTAGTTGCAGCCGACGCACGTAGGGTACGGCTCAAGCAGGTACACTGACGACGGAGGAGGCGACCTCAGTAGAGTGGCGTTGATAGTTATAGTGCTGGAGTTGGACGAGAGGTACGAAAACGTGGCGTAGGGTATGTACGACTGATTGTTGTTGTATGCGAGAAGGTTCTGGCCTGTAAGCGAGGCGCTGAGCACTGTCGGCAGGACGTGGGCCAGCGGGGCTGGTGCAGGCAGGGCGCCACTGCCCCTGAGCGTCAGCGCGACGTAGCCAAGGACGCCGAGCATCACGGCGAACACTACCACGATCGCAAACACTATCAGTTTCACGTTGGGCAAGCCAAGTACCACAGGCGGAAAGCCGCCTACATCTTCATCTGCTCCTCTTTGCTATTCTTTGTGAAAGCTTTCATGAACAGCTTGGTGAGGAAGTTTGGCTGGCGACCCAGGCGCTTCACGACGGAGTATACCCTTACATACTTGATGCGCTTAAGCACCCTGACGTTGTATTTCATGGCTATCCCTTCAGTTCTATGTAGCCCGCCGAAACCATCTTGTTAAGCACCTGCTCGACCCTTGGGGCCGTGAGTCTGTAAGTTTTCGCAAACTCTATCACGTCTATGCTGTCACTGTGCGAGTCTATCCAGTCTTCTATCATCACCATCAGCGATTCATCAGAGTATGTCTCGAGGGACTCGAGCCTCGACTTCAGGTCCTTGTTCTCCGCGCTGAGCTGCGATGCCTGGACAGTGAGGTTCTTGTTCGCCGCCATGAGCTCGATGTTAAGGCGCTTTATTTCCCTGTATTCGCCGAACAGCGAATCGTAGTTGTTGAAAAGTGAGCTGTAGCTCTGTGAGAGCGAGCCGAGCATGTCGTCTATGACTGAGTCCGCGTACTGGTATACGCTTGCCACATCGGCCGCGTAGAGGTCCGTAACGAGAGACAGCACGCTGAGCAGGTTCTTCATTATGTAGAGCCTGCGCATTTTTTCTGAAGAATCGAGCGCTATTGAGTACTGGACCTTCACCTGCTCAGGTGAGAATGATATAATGAAGAACAGGAACGGGTTTTTCTGTATGTCCCTGCTCTCTACCGACAGGAGCACTAGGCTGTCAGGGTTCTCCTTTATCGAGAACATCTGGAGTGTCTCGAGACGGCCGACCATAGCAGAGAAGTTCCCCAGCAGGGTGCCGTTCAGCGTTATCTCAGCTATCTTCGGCGCTATAAGACCGGTTTCTTCAGCCATCCCATCAGCTTAAAACATTTTTATCTTCAGCTTTTTAGCCTTTGCGTGTCTTTCCGATCGCCTGCCCGTCCGTCCTGCGCTGCTGCTCCCGGACCTGCGCAGCCGTTGGCATTACCACAGATGGCATGTAACTGAGGAGCGACAGCAGGTACATAAGCACTATTATGATGGCACCGGCGGCGAGTGCGCCCAGGGACCGTCCGAAGCCAATGAGCAGGACCGCGAACACTGTACCTATCACAAGGTACGACACCTGCTTCCTGACATAGGAGTCGCGTGACTTCTTGTACTTCGGGTAGCACTGTTTGCAGACGACAAGCTTGTAGCCCTTCTCGTTGTGCGTCACGTTACGCTTTAGCCAGCGCATGGCGCCTATCACGTAGTCCTCCCTGACCACAAGACCTGGCGCCTCGTTGCCGCAGATTATGCACCGCTCCTCATTTGCCATCTTATCACCCAAACTCCACGGTCGCGTCGTATATGCGCCCAGACTCGGCTATCGTTTTCTGCTCGTCGGCCATGTTCAGCATATCGTTTATCATCACGTCGTTCATACCCAGGCGGCGGAGTATGTTCGCCGCGTTTGCCCGGGACACCGCTGACTTTTCCAGCAGCCCGACGAACGCCACGACGTTTATGTGCCTATGGGCCTTCTCCATCTCACTGAAGATTTTCTGGATGGAAGCTTCGCTCACCTTGTACGCGGTCAGCACGCGCCTTAGCTCCGTCCTGCTTATAGAAAATGTGTCCTTGCCAGCCATACTATACACCGCCGACGGCGGATATTATCCTTGTTATCAGCATGTCATCTATGCTTAGCCCCTTCAGGAACGCCACCACGTCGTTCGTCGTCACCCCGTTGGCCTTGAGCATGCGCACGAACTCCTGCATCTTTATCGACTTGTTCTGCGAGTCCATAGTCTTGAGTATCAGGTCTATCGCCTCGGCGGACACGTTGTACTCTATGAACTTGTTCTTGAGCTCGTCGCCCTCGAACTGATAGTCGCGCTGTATCACGGAAGCGGAGAGCTCGCTCTGTGTCAGCACGTCCGACAGGTCTATCGTGTAGACGTAGAGGGGCTCCTCTCCCCTGACGCGGTCAAGCACAAATATTTCTGGAAAGCGCAGCGCAGTCTGGAAGGCCATGTCGACCGCAGCCTGACCCACGCCGAACTTGCTGATCTCGGACTTTATGAACTCCGAGAAGTTGAGTGACCCCTGCAGATAGTTCATGAACTTTTCGAAGCGTATGCGAAGCATGAACGTGGTGCCAACATTGGAGAATATCGCCTCGTTTATGTCGGTCGGATTCTGCGATGCGACTATGAGCCCGAACTGGTACTTGCGACCCTCACGGACAATCATGACCGCATCGCTCTTCTCGTCGCTGGCGACCTTCCACGCCTCGTCGAGGACGACGAGGGTCTTTAGGCCCTTGCCCTCCGCAGAACCCTCGATGCGCATGCGCTCCTTGAGGGTCTGCAATATGAACAGCGCAGCGAGCGCCCTGAAGCGCTCGTCCGGCAGGTTGGCCAGGTCTATGTCCACTAGGCCAGACTCGGCCAGCTTTGCCAGATCCAACGTGCTCTTCCTGGCGAAGAAGTCCTCGCCCTCGCGCGCGAACTGCCTGAGCCGATATATAGCGTTCTCCATTTCCGCAGGGTACTGGTATGTCCCTTCGGTGAGCTGCTCCTCGAGTATAGATATGGCGTCCTTAAGCGTCGGCGCCTCCTTGTCCATCGGCGCCTTTTCCGAGACCAGGAAGCCGGCATTGACGTAGCTTTGTTCCAGCGCCTCTTCGGTGAGCCTCCTCTGCTCGGGATAGTCACCAAGGTCGGTCAGTATCTCAAAAGAGGTTATTATCTGCTTGACGCGGTCGAGGGGCTTCATGCCTGAGAGGTCCATTATGTTTATGTAGTCGCCCTTGCCGAGAGATATTATAGTTCCGCCGCTCTGGCGCACCCATGCCTTGTACTCCGATGCCCAGTCTATTATCACGGCGTTGGTATTCCAGATGTAGCTGGCGCGTATCAAGAAGGTCTTGACGAAGTAGCTCTTTCCGGCGCCGGTTATTCCCACGACGGCTATGTGCGGGTTCGTCAGGTTGGTGAACGACCAGCTGAATGGAACCTTGAAGATCTTCGTGGTGCCTATGAAGACGGCCTTGAGGGGCTCGTTGATCAGTATGTTGGCAGGGGGCTCCGGCGGCCTTGAAAGGAACGACCGCTTGGCTATCTCGTTGCTCATCAGGTGCTGGAACTTCAGTAGTGTCATAGGGTCACCATGGTCATCCCTGCTGGTCGAACATCCCGGCTATCTCGCTGAAGCTTGTAGGTATTGAGAAGCCATACGTGAAGAGTGTGTAGAGCTCGCGGCCGGCTATGCGCGTTAGCTGCACGTCTTGCGAGCTAAGCCCTATCTGCAGCGCCCTGAGCTGTGTGTCCAGCGCGTCGGTTGCTGCTTTCTCGGTCACACCGATAGCGGTTGTCTCGACATACATGAGCGTCGCTATCGGCTTCTCACCTTGCGAAATCCTGTTCATTTTCGCCTGAAGCACGTTGGCCTTGCGCTGAAGGTCTGCTATCGTCATCTCGTTGGCACCGCCCTGCATGGCCCTCGAGAGCTGGAACTCCTGGAAGGAGCGCTTGCCCTCGAGCTCATCACGCACCTTCTGCACATCCATGCCCGAAGACAGTACATGGAATTTGTATGGGAACTGGAGGCTCATCACGGCACGCTCCCAGGTTTCTGGCGCCTGCGAGAGCTTGAGCTCGTCCTCCTCTGGGGCATTCTCCTCCTTGAAAGTGTATGAGAATAGGTTCGCAGTCAGGTAACCTGTGGCGTAGAACAGACCATTGACGTTCTTCAGAACAGCATTTTGGTGCTTGTTTATCAGGTAGTTTCTTGAGGGTGTGAACGTTATGCCGAAGAGCGACGTCAGGGCGGGCATTATTATGAAGTCTGACCAGTTCATGGCCAGGATAAAGATGAACGTAAGAGCCAGGAGCGTGGCTGCTATCCACATATATATTCCCTTGCCAAACGATGGCAGCATCGCTGACGCTATGACCAGCACGATTATAGAGAATACAAGATATACCATGCTGTCTTCGTCCATCAGATCACCTGCTCCTCTATCCCCTTGCTTATCTGTTCTGTCATGGTTGAGAACGGTATCAGCGCCTCAGGCTCTATGAACTTGAGGAGGTTCTCGCCTGTTATTATATTGGGAGAGACGCCGAAGGTCGAGGCTATGCCAGCCATCAGCTCACGCGCCCTCTGCTGTGCGGCGCCAACTGCCTCGTACTCCTTGCTTCCTGTGGCAGACAGACTAGCGTATGACACCATCTCGTAGGACGTGCTTCTTGTTATGCTGTCCAGCATGTTCCTCAGCATGGCCAGCTTGCCCTTGACACGCTCCTGCACGGCTGGACTTGCATTCTTAAGCATTATATCTGACTGCTCGTTCTCGGTAGCGCTGATGGTGTCGCGCAGGGTCTGTATGTACGAGTCTTTATTCATCACATGCACCTGCGTGGTGAAGCGCACGGGATCCCTACTTATGCCAACGAGACGGCTCACCTGCTTAGAGAAGTCTAGTTTCTCCGCATCGGTCATCTCTGTCGACGACCTGTATATCGGCATTGCAATGTACACCGTAGCGACAAAGAGATCGCCTGACTTGCGCAGCACGGCGTCGGCGGTGCTCGAAATGTGGTATGCGTCCTCCTTGCTAAGCACTATATGCTTTTTGAACTTGAGCATGGGCCCTATCAGGTACATGTAGTACCTCGAGGCGAATCCGACCGCGTCGGTGAGCATGGCGACTGCGAGGAGCACCACCCTGATGTATGGTGGAAGAGGAGCCTCGGCAGCCACCGCAAGCACTATGACAGACGCGACGAAGAACGATACAAGCACGAATATCTTGTTCATCTGTTTCACATTTCGCCTATAATGTTCTGCACACTCATTTATTTATTTGCGCACTAAGCATCCGATTTCTGTGCCAGTGACATCCTCCAACCCATGAATTGTGTGGGATTTCCCGCCCACTTTGTTAATTGCATCATTCGTTTTTATATATGGTGCGTTTGCAGCAGGCTTGTATCTCATCCCGAAGAGCGTGGTTTTTACTTTTGCATTGATAATAATTATATGAATCCGCGCACCTTGCCTCCCATCCTGCTGGCTCCCCCTATGAGATCTGCCACTTGGACCACAAAGGCATAGGTTATCGCGACTATCAGCGTGGGATAGAATAATATTAGCAGCCAGAAGCCGCTGAATGCCGTCTTCACCCCCGAAATCTGCGTGACGATGGGGCTGGATGGGTTTATCTGCGTGTTGAACGAGCTCTTCGAGAGCGAGAAGCGCGACAGCTGCAGCGCCGCGTCGTTGAGCAGTGTAGTCATGTGCGGCGCAGTGAAGTAGTAGGCCACCGCGAACAGCGTAGGCATGATGAAGTAGAAGCCCATCGCGAGTGCAATCATTATGCCCCCCAGGGCCCTTGTTGGTATTATGGCCCTGAATATTATCCCAGGTATCAGGAAGGCAGGTATCGCCGCCAACGAGAAGAACACTATGAGGTTGTATTCGGCGTAGAGCGCGAGTATGCCATCGGTTATGAAGCTGCTTATGACGACTGTAGGCTCTATGACAAGTATGTCCCAGTATAACTGTAACGGAGCAAGGAGCACTTCCTGCACAGGAATTTTACCGTTGATATTGGGAATTACCACTGTGACGCTTACAGAAGACAAAAGCTGGTAGTAATAGTAGACGTGGTAGAGCGAGGTGTAGACGTTCTCGGCCGCGCTGATGGTGCTTGTCATTAGGTTCAACGCAGTCGCGTACGGATTTATGGGCCCTATGATGGCCGACGGCAGGAGCCCGAACATCACCGCGCTCACGTACAGGAATATCCCGATCAGGATGGCGCTCGCTGTAGCCTCGTACATCTCGCCTATCCCATAATTGCGCACCCGGTCATTCTTGAGACCTGCCCCGACGGCGAATATCGAGCCGGCTATAAGGAATGCTATCATGACTACGATGAGCGCGATTGGGAGATCGCCCTCCCATGCATTGTACATCTGCTGGTTTATGGGGCAGTACCACGGCGCGTTTATGGTTATGTTGTGTGCAAGGCCTGGGGGCAGAAGGCCGCAGTTCGTCGCTGCTGGCGCAGGGGTTCCTGTACACGAATATTCGTTGGCAGAGCAGAGCGAAGACTGCACGGCTGGGCACGAAGAGGGACAGCCGTGGGCCGCGGTCACGACAGCTAGCGTATAGCATGCGTTGCTGCACGTCAGCGGCGGAGGTGCGGTTACCGTCAGCGTGGCCGTGGACGCGGTGGCGCTGGTTATGTCATTGGCTGACACCACGTAGGACCCGGGCGAGTAGTCGATCGCAGCCAATGTATAGCTGATGTACCCTGTGGAAGGGCCAGCGACAACTATGCCGTTTACCTCCAGCTCTATCTGGTCGCCAGGAGAAGTGGCCGTGCCGGCTATCTTGTCTGTGAATCCCTGCTGCACACTCGTTGACTGCATGGTCAGTTGCGGGTTTTTTGGCGGTGGGATGTATGGCACGCACTCATAGACAGGACATCCTGCAATGGTGCGAACGGCGGCGCAGTTATAATCCGTCGAGCACGCTGCAGGGTTCTTCACGTCGCAATGGAGTGCGGGATCGTACCGGCCGCAGTACGTGATGCCTGCGACTGGTTTCATCGACTGCACAACGTGAGCAGATACACCAGCCGTCGCATTCTGCAAGACAGGCTGCTGAATCTGCGCCGCGGTGGCTGTATGCGCCGACGCAACTACCAAAAGCACAGCTAGCATCGCCGCCGAGAGCGCAACGCCGTATCTTGTATGCTTTATTGCTCTCATGATGACACCTACACCAGGCCCGACATCAGGGACATGAAGTCTACCCTTTCCCCTACTGCTTTTGAAAAGTCAACTATAAATGCATCGAGTATGATGAAGTTCAGGAACGGCACGAACGTGAGACCAACGGCAACGTAACCCAGGCCCAGCAGGTATTGCAGCTGCTGCGCCTGGAACAGCACACCACTTACCCCCTGGCCGAGCACGAAGCCGAATATGAGGTTTATGCCGGCACCCACAAGCGTCGGGAGCGTAAAGATGTTGACCTGCGGAGATGCAGTACCTATGAACCCGTATGTTATGCTGACCAGCAGAGGATACACGAACCCGAGGCCTAGACCGAGGGCTATCATCGCACCTCCGAACGTGCGCGTGAAGCCGAAGGTCCTCACTATTATGCCCAGGGTGACGAGCAGGGATAGAAATAGGAGCGATCCTGAGAGCAGCAAGAGCTGCACCTGGTTGAGTACGAGCGCGATGAGCAGCACATTCATCACCATTCCGACAATGCCGGCGGCGCCCCCGGGTATTATATCGGTCAGCGCGGCCTTGATGTAGGTCTGGGGCTGGGTGGGCGCCTCCAGCTTCACTGACATGCCGGGGCTCGTGCTCACTATGAAGCCTAGATATATAGTGGATGCGAAGTACGTGTACGCGCTGGAAGTAAATGTGCCGAGGTCACACGCAGAAAGATTGAACAGCGTGTTTATGTTATTTGCATGACAGGCCGCTGGCAGCAGGCCAATAGAACTGTATGCCTGCTGAGGGTTCAGGAAGAATAGGTATGAGAAAGTTATGAATGCGATGAGCAGCATCAGCGATAGCAGCGCCTCGTATATCTGTATGCGCGCCCAGGTGCGCGCTGATGAGCTTGATATGACGCCAGCGAGGGCGTACACCATCGCCGCTACCATTATTACGAGCAGCACAGCGATTATGGCCACGCCGTACCACGTTTCAGCGTTGAAGAAGAGCCCGGACTTGGGCAACTGCACTGGCGGCGTCACAGGCGCAAGAACTGATAGTGTGGAAGACACCTGCAGGTTCGTCGCTGAGTCAAGCGCGGTTATCGTGTACGTGCCGGCCGCGTTGATGCCGTTGAACGTGTACGCCGCGATAGGGCTGGTCGAAGTTGTCTCCGCTACCAACGTGCCAGGCATTGCGAGTGAGTATCCCGGACCTGAGATGTACACTTCTACGCCATCAGAACTTGGGTTGCCCGTTGCAATGATGTAGACGGGCGTACCCTGCTGGACTGAATTGGAGCTCAGCGACAGAAACGGGTAGTTGGGTGGAGCTTGTTGGGGGCCCTGGATCACCAGCGTATTCGACGTGCGAGTGTTCGATGTGATGTCGTTGGCCGTTATTAGATAGCCACCTGAGGGCGTCGCCAAGGTGACGTCGAATGACCAGCTTAAGGTATTGGTGGACGGACCTATGGTGCAGCTAGGTATGCCGGAATCTGGGGGCGGCTGTATCACCAGCTCTATTTTGTCACCTTGGTACGACGCTGTGGCCTGTATCGCAACCTGGTCGCCGGATGTTGCAGGGTTGGGATAGATTCTCAGCACCGGCGGCTGCGGTATCGTAATGCTCGAGGTGCTCGAGGTACTGCTCAGCGTGGAGCTTGAGGAACTTGTGGAGCTCGAGCTACTGGATGTGTAGTAAGTTGAAGAGGACAGCGGAGAGGTCGGGATGCATCGGTCCACGTAAATATTGCTGCCTTGGTAGCACGCGACCAATTTGCAGGTGTAGCCAGACGAGCATGATCCGCGACTGCATTGAGAGAAGCATTGCCCTGGAAATATCTGGTCCTTCAGAGGTGCTTGCTGAACGCTTATAGGGAGTGCAGAGTAAGATGCAGGGAGCGGGGAAAGGACCGTGACAGGGAGCGCAGGATTTACATTAAATGTGCCTTGGAACGGCGAGTAAAGCGCCGCTGTGATGAGCAGCGCCATCGCTGCGAGTATCAAGGCCGACGCGGCCTTGCGCATTCCCACGCTTGGATTGATGGTGTTCATATGACACCCTTAAGGGCTGTCTTTGACGAGAGGCTGGGCGCACCCAAGAAGTCGCCCACTGTCTCAGTGAAGTCGAACGATATTATTAGCGAGATTACCAGCGCGAATACGACGTACAGGGCTGGACCTATTATACTCTGTACCAGAGACCCGACCAGGGCGGAAGGATAGATACTTGTGCTGGTGATACTGATTATGTTACTCAAGGCGGTGAATGGGTTGTTGATTCCACCTAGAAGGGACGAGACAATGCCAGTGAGGCCGCCGTTCTGCGAGATAGTCAGTACGGAGACGGTGTTCACCGCGAGCGCATAGTGCATCAGCAGCGGGAACATTATGTAGAAGCCCATGAATAGGCCAAGAAATGAACCGCCCGCGGCACGGGTCCATGGGAGCGTGCGCAGCACTATGCCCAAGTACAGGAAGAGAGGAAAAACTGCATAGATGAGGGCCAGGAAGAAGGTAATAGCAAAACTTATGCCTATAAGGCCGCCTGCTACAGACATGAACGTGTCAATCACTGCTATGACGGAGTAGAAGCCCGTGAACGGTTTGAAACTCAGGCCCCAATCGTTCGGCTTTATACTGACGGTCACGGACGACAGCATGGAGTACATGTCATCCTGGATGCCCACACCTATCAGAGGCTGTATCAGGCTTAACGAGGTACCTGCCAGCTGGGCGCAGTCGTTGGAGAAGATGCCGGAGTTCAGCGCACCGCCTGATGCGTAGAAGAGACCTGAAGGGCCGGAGACGCTGTTCGTTACGGAAAACGTGCCAAGGAAGACAAAGGCTATCACGGCTGTCACCAGTATCTCTCCAATCTCGGCCTTGCTAAAGCGCACCAGCTTGTCTATTTTCAAGGTGTAGCCTATCGCGAATATGAAGCCTGATACAGTAGCCATAAGGAGCATCACCAGTGAGGCTATCAGTATCAGGCTGTCGAGTGATGTGGGGTGAGCCAGGACTCCGGACGTGCCGGACGGTATCGCCACAGAGCAGTATGAACTGATGGCAGAGGCGTGTGCGGATTGTGGCATGAGCACCAGTGCAAGCAGGAGTGCCATCACGGCTGCGATACTTGCATGCGATTTGGGTGCCATTTGATCACACGAACTTAGCGAGGCCAGCAAGCTGCGTGTCGCCGCCCATCAGGCCCGACAGACCTATTATACCAGCCAAAACAACCATGAGGTTGATTATCGGGAGGAAGTAGGCCGTCACTCCGTCTATGCCGTACACCTTCATGAAGCCGAAGAGCGTCGCCTTGGCGTTGCTCTCATTGCACTGCTCTATGCCGTTCAGCAGGTTTGGCACGTATGACGATGTTATAGTGCTGAGATCCTGTATCAGCGAACCGCCGAGGTCTAGGTACGCCATCACCTCTAGCTCGGCAACAAACAGGTTGCCCGTTCCTGTGCCGTACTGCCCGACGCCAGGCCAACAGCCGTGATACTCCGCTATAGGCTGCAACGACGGCAGGACATAGTAGTTCGTTATGTACGGCACATCGCCATTGCTGGTCGCAGGTATGAATAGGACGTTGCTCGTGAATATAGTGTTGTAGCCGTACGCGCTTGGCACAGAGTTGGTCGAGTAGGTGTATGATTGGGGAGCGAAGCCGGTAAGGCTGCCGAGGCCGTGACCCAGTGCTAGGTATTCCAAGGAGAAGAGTGCAGGGTAGAAGAGCACTCCGCCGACGGCTATAGCTATCAGGAGCCCACCGATGCGGCGGGTGAAGAACGTTGACCTGAACGCTATGCCGGCGAAGAGCAGGTAGGGCCAGATGAAGGTAAAGATAGCAGTCGCGGTAAGCTGCGCCACGAATGCCTCGTACGCAGTGGTCAGAATCATCCCAAGGCCGGATAACGACTTATATATCATCTCTAAGCCGGCGTACGGCACGTCAGAGGTGCGGATCTCCAGCATCGGGGCGATGACAGGATTGGGTATGATACATGGAGCCGAAATAGGAGAGGGAAAGCTGATGAAGAAGCAGAATGTCAACGTCGGTTTTGCATGCGCCAGGAAGCCCAACCACGCGTCGACGACGAATGTCTGGTCCAGCTGCGTCGCGGTCTGGTTCGTTAGATTCGCGATCACCACCCCTGAGGCAGCAAGCGGATAGTCGATCTGCTGCGTGAGTGTCGGGCTTGACTGCATGTCCACCATGCTGCATAACCCAGGAAACGATCCGAACGAGCTGAGGAAAGAGACCGGGGAGCCTGCGAAGAGATTTACGTTCGGATTGAGCAGCGCGACCGGCGAGTTGCTTTCCAGGCCGCTGCACAGCGAGGATATTGAGCTGGAGCCCAGCAGCGCAGTGCCGTTCCCTATCGAGTAGAAGAGCTTCCCGAACACCCCGAGCGAGCCCACAATGACAGCGATGAGCACTATCGTGCCCACGAGTTGGAAGACCTCGCTGCGTGCCGCGGCCTTGACTGTCGAGTTGTTCAGCATCACGCCGAGCATGTACCATATGCCCACTATGGCGGCATCGAGCAGCAATGCAAGCGTGGCAATCGGCGCCACCGTGGTCTCGGTGCTGGTAAATGATGTTACTGCCAGGACCGGCAACGCAATATGTGCAATTGGAATCATCATACCACTTATAGACTGCTCCAGAAGGTAGTTGCACCCTCGACACCTGAGTTCAGGGCCCTCGTCAGGCCCATCGCGAAGCCTGCAGTTATCGCTATGTTGACTGCAAAGAGCACCACCGCTATGAACATGAACTGGCCGATCTCGGATATCAGCTGCTCAGACTGGGCTATCATAACAGGAGGGTAAACACTGCCGAGGTTCGAAAACAACGTGCTCTGCACCAGGCTGCCGGCCAAGTTAGTCGGCAGCTGGTATGACGCCACCGTGATGCTGTTGGAGCCGGAGAAGAAAGATGAGGGCAGCGCCTGCAGTTGGTATGCGCTGCTAAGGCAGTTTGTGCACCCGTACTCGGGGTTGGAGGTACTGAATATCCAGCTCACGGCAAAGCTGTCGAATGATATGGTGAGCGGGTATATCAGATACGCAGCTATGGCTATGGCGAGCACGGCGTTGGCCGTGTTGCGCAGGTTCGCACCTGTGAACGACAGGCTGCGCAATATTATGGCGACAGGCAGCACCACGACAAACGCCAGGTACTGTATCATTGGGAGCGCTATGTACTGGATGAACAACATGCCTATGGTTAGGATGACTAACGGCGCGAGGATCGCGATGTACGTGTCGGCGGTGGTGCCGTATATCATTCCGGCGTCGTATCCAGACTCTATGTTGATGGTCAAAGGTCCGTTCGGAATGAGGCTTAGCTCATTGCTCATGTAGGTACTGAGGATTGTGAACAGCCTCGCGTCGATCGAGTATGTGATGGAGAGCGTGTATATGTTAGAGAGGAGCCCCAGGCCCGTATTAAGCGCCAGGTTGCCGATGTAGTAGTCCGCGAATCCGAACGGCGACAGGTTGGAAGGCAAACCCACAGTAGGAATAAGGTTGCGGCTCATTGTGGTGCTTATGTTGCACGCGATGTTGGCAGAGGCGAACAGTATGGCTATTATTAGGACGCTGATGACCAGCTGCGTCATCTCAGACTTTATAGTGGCCATCGACAGGCCCCTCCATTTCTCGCCTGGCAGCAGCTTCGAGGCCATGTAGACCATGGCCAGCACCGCGAAGCCCACAGCTATGATTAGGTAGTTCACGCCGAGGAAACTTGTCACGTAGCTGGCGTTCCCTCCGCCGTATGCGCACGTGCTCGCTATCACTGGCGCAGCCATCACATCAACTCATGCAACCTTGAACTTACCTATACCCAGCCTGAGGTTGCCACCGAGGGACCTCGCTATTGCGTCGCCAAGCGCAAACGTTATTATCAGGTCGATTATAAATAACAGCAACTGGAGTATTGTCGGGAACGTGTAGACCGAAATCACGTTCATTACACCGTAGATGTTGGGCGTCGGACTGAAAAGCGTCGACAGGCCCCAGCCGAACGCTCTGGTGCCGATGAATGCCTGGTTGGCGACGTTCTCCGCTGTGGTCATCGGCGTGCATATCAGAAGATTCAGGAACCCGTTGCCGGTGTTGCACGAGAAGGAGAATTCATTCAGGCTCTGGGTTTGCAGGTAGCTAGACACTGGAATGTTGAATCCTACCAGGAGGGCTGGGAAGATGAGCGAGACGGCGATGCCCATTGCTATCAGCGTGCCTCCCAAGCCTCTGAGGAAAGGTATGGCGCGCAGCACTATCCCTATAGGCAGCAGCACCGTGAGCCCCAGCAGCATTATGCCTGTGAGCATATCGCTCAACACCTGGAGGATTATGATCACCGGGAGGATTATTATCGTGAGTACGTCCTTTATCAGCGAGGATGCAGGCGAGTGCGTGTTGGACTCTATGAAATTAGACTGGAAGATATTAACGGACGAGCCGGTCTGCAGCGTGCCGACGAACGGGATAGGTATTATTGGTATCCAAGAGGTAAATGTTAAGCTGTTCAGGAGACCGAGGCCGTCGGCCAGGCTGAAAAGCGTGGTGAACGCGTTGGCAGCGTTGGACAGTTGCGCAGAGACGTAGCCGTCGGCCGTTGAGTAGAGGCTTGCAAGGTTGGCAGATGTCTGGAGGCTCTGCGATCCGGTTGTGGCTGGCGTGCCGCCCGTGAGCGCATAGGCTATGTCGCTGCTAAAGAGCAGCGCTGTGAATACGACGGCAATTATCATAATGCTTTTTGCTGTCTCCCATAGCTCCCCCCTGTACCAGTTCTTGAAGCCGCTGATCTGGAATATCTCGCCTATCATGTATGACACTCCGACGAGCATCATAGAAAGCAGTATACCTATTGAAGCAAGGGGCATGGCGAGCGCTATGCACGACGTTACGGACTGCTCCGGCAGCGACCCGTTACTGGCGCTGGGCAGGGAGCTTACCGTGATGCTGTTGCCGCTCTGACCTGACGTCACCAGGTAGAGCGATGACTGGGAAGTGCCCATGTAGAAGTTGACCTGGGAACCGGAAGATACTGGCGCTACTGCAGTCAGTATGAAGTTGGAGCCGCTGGACTGGCCATTAGGCTCGAGCACTGCCTTCGCCACTGTGCCGGTCGCCGTAGCGGATTGGATGCCGACAGTGTAGGCTATGTAGTATGTCCCTGATGAAAGACCGGAACCAGTTGTAGGCGTGGCCGTGACGCTCGCGGCAGGCAGGGTCGATGCGAAAGCGGGGCATACGGGCACGGTCAGCTGTTGCGCACCTGCCATAGGGATTGCAAGCAGCAGCAGACCCAGGAACGCCAATGCGACGAAGGCTTTCGCCATATTATACCAATTGCATGTGCGGATTTATAAGCATTTCACAGGGCACATATAGGAGCAGATTAGCGCTTCAGCATGGCGAAGCGTTTCATGTACATCTCGCTCTGGAGCAGCACGAGGAACGGAAGCACCAAGAGTGAGTCTATGACCAGCACCGCGTAACGTGAAACCGGCGTGCCCCCGGTGGCCACGAATATGAAATCGACCAGAGTGAGCAGTATTATGGCCATGGCAACCCAAAGCAGGAAGTAATCGAAGCGCTTGAAGAAGAAGCGCAGGCTCGCACCCATGGCCCTTGTTATCTTCCTGTCATCTATGACTATAGAAGCGGGCGCGTATATGATGAATGGGGTGAGCACCAGCCCGCAGACGGCTGTTATTATGCCGGAGATGCGCGTGCCGTAGGTCAGCGCGTTCACCGCCACAAGCACGAATGTGAATAGCAGCAGCACTATGAAGACCTTGCCAGTGTATGCCTCTAGCCCGGAAAGCACCTCCTTCGTTATGCGCACCTGTATGCGGCTGTGCTTGACTATGATGTTTATTGCGACTATGGCGAAACTCAGGAAGATGAGCGAGAAGAGAACTCCGACC